>DATBVZ010000677.1:0-9256 GCA_036515095.1 Cyclobacteriaceae bacterium
AGCCTGCCGGGGCTCAAGCCTCGGTCCGTTTTGCGCGACAACCCTGGAAGATGCGAGTGATGCGAGCTTGCCTGCTTCGGCATGGCTGCGTTGGTGCGTGATCCCAAACAGGTAGGCACCCGCAAACATATCCCCGGCTCCGTTCGTATCCTTCGCTCTTACCTTATACGGCTCGATCTCTATAAAGGTGTCGCCATCGTAGATCAACGCTCCGTTGGCACCCAATGTTATGGCGAACCGCCTGGCAAGTTGCCTGAGTTTTTCCCTGGCGCTCAGGATATCATCCGTGCCCGTAATGGTCAGCGCCTCCTCTTCATTGCAGAAAAGAAGGTCAACGCTTGCTCCGATCACGTCCTCAAATTGCCGGCTGAAATACCTGACCATGTTGGGGTCCGAGAGTGTCAGCGAAGTCCGGACGCTGTACTTCTCAGCAATTCGCCTGGCTTCCTTCAATGCTTCCAGTCCCCGGGGAGCAGCCACAAGATATCCTTCGAGGTAGATGTATGAGGACTCCCGGATAGCGGTTTCGTCAAGGTGTTCGGGCGACAGGAAGGAACTGATTCCCAGAAATGTATTCATCGTACGGTCGGCGTCGGGCGTTGTCATCACCAGGCACTTGCCCGTAATCCCATCCGGACAGTTCTCATAACGAAGGTTTGTATCAACACCATTGCGTTTAAGGTCTTCCAGGAAAAATTTGCCCAGGGCGTCTTTTGCCACGAGGCAGGAATAGAAAGCCGATCCGCCAAACTGGTTTACAGCGATCATGGTATTTCCTGCCGATCCGCCACAGGCCATCTTGCTTTTTTTCATATCGATACCACCGGTGAGGAGGTGCTGGCGTTTTTCATCCACAAGTGTCATTACTCCTTTTTCCACCTCATTCCTGGTGAAGAAATCGTCATCTACCACCGTTACAATATCCACCAGCGCATTACCTATGCCGTATACATCATACTTCTTGTTCATCGGGTTTGGTTTATGGTGACAAGAATACTGAAAGATAAAGGTAAAGTGAAAAAGCCTGCCGGTTTTTCAGGTGAAACGAATTCAGAAAGTCGCTCTATTTCGAACCCAGTTCCAGGGTCATCTTGAATTTTCCCGGCCGGTCCGGGTAATCGGTTATGAAACCGTCCGTCCCCATGGCCTTCATGGTCAGCATATCGGATTCTTCATTGACAGTCCAGGGTATCACGCGGATTTTCCGGGCGTGCAAATAGGTCACCATGGGTTTTGAAACCAGTTTGTAATAGGGACTATACACGGCAGGATTAAATCCCAGGGTCGCAAGATTAGCCCGCGTCGATTTCGTGTTTTCTACCAGCGCGGCCAGGCGAACCTGTGGATACGTCTTGTGCCAGTATTTCAGCACGCGGAAATCGAATGACTGTATTACGACACGGCGCATAGGCAGGTACTGGTCAAGAAGGTTGTACACGAGGTCGGAGAATTCTTCGGGTCCCGGATGAAATTTGCCGTCACCTTCCGGACCGCATTTGATCTCAATGTTATAATCAACCTCATATTGCGTAAAACTTCTGATATGATCCTCCACTGCAACAATGACGTCTCGTAAAAGTGGCTTTGCCGCCGGCACAGGCTCCTGCTGTGGAAATCCCGCATTGCCCTTAGAGCCACAATCAAATCCGGCGACCTCGGCATAGGTCATCCGGTAGAGGTTATACTTTTTCTCATTCTTTTTGTCAATCTCATCGCCGGATGGTGTCAGGCAGATCGCGGCAGACATCCAGGGTTCGTGAGAGACCACCAGCTGGTTGTCCTTCGTAACGGCAAGATCCAGCTCAACGGTAGTGACACCGTAATTCAGTGCCGTGATGAACGCGGGTATTGTATTTTCCGGCTTAAGCCCCCGGGCACCGCGGTGGCCCTGAACATCAAAACGAGGGATATGTTGTCCTTGTACAACTGCCACGATCATTAACAGAAAAAACAGGATCAAAATTCTTACCATACAGCGAATATAAACGGAGCACGTACAGAAACGAAATCCGGCGAATAAATCTTGTGATGACCCCCGGTTAGTCGGATATTGGGGGGAACGCCCTTTCACCAATCACTCAAATCACTCATTCACTCATTCACTCATTCGCTCATTACTTATGCCCGGTAACCGCACGATCATTCTGGTTGTTATTCTGCTGATTACGGTATGTATTACCGCGTATGTCCTGCTTGTCGCGATACCCCGGCGGATGGCGGAGCAGAGTTATGAAGGCGCCCGGCGGATTGGTCGGGATCTGAAAGAGCTTTTTCAGGTGACCCCGGAGATATCGGTCAACAACAAAATCATTGTGCAGCAGGAGGCCGAAATCATGGAGTTGGCTTCCCTTTCCCAAAAATTCCATCATACGTACGCCTGGAGAAACACCCGCCTGGGAAGCACCAAAGAGATCGAAGTTTCAGGCACGTTCGAATCGAAGGCCGGTTTTGATCTGAACGAAAAGTTTCGTATACAAATCACCGATGGAAAAGCCACCGTCCAGCTTCCTACACCCCGGCTACTTTCACTTGAACTGCTCGGCGATATTGAATTCCGGGACGAGCACGGATACTGGAACTGGGTCAATGCCGGCGACCGCACCCGTGCCATTAACGCGTTTATGCAGGACGCAAGGCGACACGCAAACGAGACGCTGAATTCGAAAAAGGTAAATGAAAGCACCGCTGGAAAACTTGCGCAGGTTATCCGCGCGCATGTCAGGGAAGTGGAGATCCGTGCAGGCGGCAAGGTAATTACGCCACCCTCCATAGATTTCCCGGAATAGGCCGGGAATTCAGACTACCTTTTTTCTGATGAGCTTGGCGTACGTGCGGCTGACCGGAAAACTCTTCCCGTTCTGCATCTTCACCACCATACCGCCATTAAAGTGCTTTTCGATCTCCTTTAAAAAATTGAGGTTAATGATCGTACTGCGGTGAACGCGGATAAAGATTTCAGGATTTAGAATTTCCTCAAGCTTTCCGATACCGGAAGAACTCACGAACTGATCGTTCTTTGTTGTAAGAATGGTATAATCACCCGAAGCTTCAAGATAAACGATCTCGTCAACGGGAAGATTAAGAAGTTTTTCGGATTTCTGAACAAAGATATGCGAATCGTAAGCCGACTTATTTTCCGTTTTGAGATTGCGGAGAAGTTCGCCCACATTATTTTGCTCCATCTTCATCCTGTTGATGGCGCGTTCCACCGCCTGCCTGAACCGTTCCTGATCCAGCGGTTTCAAAATGTAGTCTACAGCATTCTTTTCAAAGGCCTTTATCGCGTATTGGTCGTAAGCCGTACAGAAGATCACGAATGGATCGTGGACGATCTCATCAAGCACGTCAAACCCGGTCATCCCCGGCATTTGAACATCCAGAAATACGAGGTCCGGCTTGAGCTTGTCGATCTTTTCCACGGCTTCCTTGCCCTTGGAGCATTCACCGACAACCTGAATGTCGGGCAGCTGCTGCAGGTATTCCAGTAAGAGATCACGCGCTAACTTTTCGTCATCGACAACTACGCAGGTTATGTTCATACGGCTTTGCTGTTTATTTCGTCAATATGGACAGTTTGATGCAAATGTTCATCATAGGGAATGAAAAAACTCACTGAATAACCCCATTCATTCGAGCGAATTCGAAGTCCTGAACCCGGGCCAAAAATGTTTTTCAGCCGTTCATCCGTGTTCTTGAGGCCCACGCCGCTCGAGCTTCCGTCCATAACCTTTGTCGCGTTGGATCCTAAGCCGTCATCCTTTACTTCAAAAAAGATCATGTTGTTGATTCGCTTCACTGACAGCATGATGGTTCCGCCCTCTTCCTTTGGTGCAATCCCGTACTTCACTGAATTTTCCACCAGGGGCTGGAGTATCATTGGCGGGATCATCACGTTCAGGCAGGAGAAATCCACCTGCTTGATAAACTTTAACCGGTCACTAAAACGAACCTGTTGTATGCGGATGTAGTTGTCAATGAAGTCAAGTTCATGGATGAGCTTTACCATTTGATCCCCATGCGAGTCCAGCGCATACCGGAATATATCCGACAACTGGGTAATCACTTTTCTCGCCTGTTCCTTACTGGAACCGATAAGGGTATTAATTGAATTGAGGGTATTGAAGAGGAAATGCGGATTGATCTGGGACTTGAGCAACGAGATCTGCATTTCACGGTTCTTAACCGTAAGTTCTCCCTTTTCCTGGGTCTGATTCTGCAATCGCTGAAAATACCGGATCACGTAATATACCCCGATCGTTATGATGTACTGATCGTGGAAATGCAACCCCTTCCACTTCAGCAGCCCCAGCAAATGATCCTTCCAGTTGTCCAGGTGAACATATCCTTCCACATAGTCCTCGGTGTAATAAGAGAATGTACCCATTATAAGGAAATGCACCATTACCCCGACGACGTGCCCTGCTACCTGGACGTAAACACTAAACTTGAACAGCCAGTTTGCGTAGAGTAAATTGCATATAATGAGCAGGCAAAGCATCTCATAAAGACGCAGCGCGTTCCAAAATATGTAAATACGGGGATTCTCAAACTTCCACTCAAGGAATGTGCCCACTGCAAAATTAATGGCGTACCAAAGGCAGAGGATGAAGTATGCCCGTTTCCATACTCGCGGTATATTGTCTAAAAAATTCACCCCGGTAAATTGAATAATAAAGTTACGTATAGAAAAACCAAAACACGAATAATTCGTCGTTTCAGCGATAAATTTGCAAAATAGCCTATTATCATACGTCCCATTGGAAACGACCCTGCCATTGGGCAACTTTGCCTTTCATCCGGTTTCGTTATGAGGCTTTATCTGTTTGCAGGGTTATTTTTTATCACCACGTCCGGTGTGGCCCAGTCCATTACCATATCCGGTTTGGCCAGGGACCGGTCAACGCAGGAGCCACTGCCTTTCGCCTCCGTCAGCATTTTGGGCAAATCGATCAGCACGGTTACAAATTTAAACGGTGAATTTGATTTTCACCTTCCCGGCGACTACCGCAACGAAATTCTCGTAATCAGCATGCTGGGCTATGCCAATTTTGAAGCACCTGTCTGGTCCATTCTGTCTGCACCCGGTCAGTCCCAGGTTTTTGAGCTTGAAAAGTCACCTACCCTGCTTGACGAAGTAGTAGTGGCCGATACGCTCTCCGGATCTGACATCATGCGGATAGCGCTATCCCGCATTGACCAAAACTATCCCATTAAACCATTCCTCATGGATGGATTTTACCGGGATGCGAAAAAAGTGGGTGGCACTTATATCTCGCTGCTTGAAGCTGCCGTCAAGATCTACGATGAAGACTACCTCGAACCCCGCAACAGGTTCCGTTTACGCGAACGTGTACGGCTCATCGAGGTGCGGCAAAGCCTGGGTTACGAGAACCGCTTCACCACATTCTTCGATCAGGATAATTTGCTTGAAGACCTCCTCCTTCACAACAACATACGATATCGTCAGTTTGAAAACGACATGGCTTTCCTGATGACGGTAATCCGGGAAGATGATTCCTATTATAACGGTCACTCTATATACGTGATTACGTATGCGGGCGACTTCACGTTAAAGGCATATATCGACAAGACCGACTATTCGATCATCCACCTGGAATTCGGGACCGGACCGACCGGGGAGACTGTGAGCCGCAAGAAAGGACTCTACAGCATGTTCGACGGCCTGACAAAGACCATTGACTTCAAGAAATTTCAGGGCAAGATGTACCTGAATTACATGACCGTCACCTCGAAGATCAACTGGTATGACAGCAAGACCAACGCGCTGAATTTTGAAACCGAATTGTACCAGCAGTTGCTTATCAACAAGGTCGTTCCCCAAACCCGGGAGAGGATTGCATCGACCGAGAAAATGAAAAACTACGGACTCCAGTATCAGGACCGGCCCTACGACAAGGAATTCTGGGATAACTACAATGTCATTAAGGAAACCCCGCTTGACCGGAAGATCCTGGTCGACCTGGAAAAACTCCTGCCACTGGACAAGCAGTTCCAGAACTGAGACGCAAGGAACTGATCCCCAATCAGCAGCGTATCGCTGCAGGGAGCATCGTAGAAGGGGCCGTTCTGATCAGCACAACAGGTAAAAAAAGCGGAACAATTTTTCAACGCAACGGTATCAGAGGCAGAAGCGTATCTGACCCTTCCGAAAATCTAACGCAGCACTTCAAGGGCTTTTCTCATTTGGCCGATTGCCTCCACCAGTTCTTTTTCGGAGGCCGCATAGGACAACCGGACACAGTTCTCCGCACCGAAGGCACCTCCGGGCACCAGTGAAACATGCGCGTGCTCCAGCATGTACATGCAGAAATCATCACCGTTCCGGATCACCGTCGTACCGTCGGACTTTCCAAAGTAGGCACTTACATCCGGGAAAAAGTAAAAGGCGCCTTCCGGATAGTTGGTCTTAATACCGGGTATATCCTTCAACAGATCGTAAACCACTTCACGACGCCGGCGGTATTCTTCCACCATTTGCATGGTGGGCTGCAGGTCACCGGTTATCGCCGCCAATGCTGCGCGCTGAGCGATTGAGCAATTGGCGGAAGTGATCTGTCCCTGTACCTTGTTGCATCCCTTCACAATCCACAATGGCGCGGCAATGTACCCCACGCGCCAGCCCGTCATGGCAAAGCCTTTGGCAAAACCGTTTACGGTAATGGTGCGGTCCATCATGCCCGGAAAGGAGGCTATGCTCACCTGCTCCCCTGTAAAGTTGATGTGCTCATAGATCTCATCGGCGATGATCAGAATATCCGGATGGCTCAGAACCACCCTGGCAATGGATTCCAATTCCTTTCCCGAGAAGACCGATCCGGTTGGATTGCAGGGGGAAGAAAATATGATCGCCCTGGTCCTGGGCGTTATGGCGGCCTCCAGTTGCCCGGCCGTTACTTTAAAATCGTTTTCCAGTGACCCGCTGATGATTACCGGTGTAGCTTCCGCCAGGCGCACCAGCGCATCGTAGCTAACCCAATAGGGAGAAAAAACAATAACTTCATCGCCGGGATTCATCAACGCCAGCATGGCATTGGCAATGGACTGCTTGGCTCCGTTGGAGACCAGTATATTTTCCGCCTTATACGGTACGTTGTTTTCCTTCTGGTATTTGGCGGCTATGGCTTCCCGGAGGTCCTGGTACCCGGCCACAGGAGGATAAGCGAAATACTTACCTTCATCAATAGCTTTCTTGGCAGCCTCACAAATGTGTCTGGGTGTCTTGAAATCAGGTTCTCCGAGGCTCAGTCCGATTACATTGATTCCGCGGGTCCTGAATTCACGGGCCTTTTGTGCCATCGCCAGCGTGGCCGATTCCTCGATTGCCTCGATGCGATTAGAAAGATGATTCATAGCAGCCTGGTGTAAAAAAAAATCGAGCAAAGAAAAGAATTTAATTCGGAAGTTGGAAGGCAGAAGGAAATGAGGTGGTAAAGAATTTCAGGAACGCCAGGCTCAGTTGAAAAGAGTTCTTCCCATGATGCTTCGTCCCAGGGTGATCTCATCCGCATATTCGAGGTCTCCGCCAATAGGGACGCCCCTGGCGATCACACTGACCTTTACGGATACGCTCTGGATTCTTTTGTTAACATAGAAGGCCGTGGTGTCCCCTTCCATTGTGGGACTAAGTGCCAGGATCACTTCCTTTATTTCGGATTGTCCATGATTCAGGCGGTCAACCAGCGATTCAATGTGCAGATCAGCCGGGCCGACGCCGTTAATAGGCGATATGACGCCCCCAAGAACATGATACAAGCCATTGTATTGGGCGGTATTTTCGATAGCCATTACATCCCTCGCATCTTCAACAACGCACAAGAGGCTCCTGTCCCGTTTGTTACCCTGGCAGATGACACAAACCCCGGTATCTGAAATGTTATGGCAGATCGTGCAAAACCGGATTTGCGACCGGAGCCGGGCCAGCGAATCAGTAAGTTGAAGCGTAGTCTCTTCCTTCTCTTTGATCAGGTGAAGCACCAGGCGAAGAGCTGTTTTTTTCCCGATGCCCGGGAGCCGGGCGATTTGATTAACTGCATCTTCAATCAGTTTGGAAGAAAAATCCACGGTGGCCGCAATTAGATGGTGAAACTGCTTCAGAGAATGCGCGCATCGATTCCGGCCTCGCAAATTGCTTCGCGCATCGGCTTAAGGAATTCGAACGTCCCGCTTTTCACAGCGCACTTGCCCCTATGGTGAACGATCATGGTACATTGCTCTGCCTGTTCCGCGGTATGTTTACAAACGCGGATTAACGTTTCGATGACGTGCGCGAAAGTATTGAAGTCGTCATTGAATACGATGAGATCCATGACGTCAGTCGTTTCAACCGCCTCCATCACATCCAACAGCACTTCCTCCTGCGTGGTAGTCTTCATAGACAATTCAATAAGTTGACTTCAGGTTACAAAGGTAGTGAATTTCAACGTTCTGGTCCATAAAAACGCCGCCATTTGGATTTGCGGTCTTTTATTGATTTTTTGTACGACTAACCTAACCCCGTCAATATGTCACCGTGGCTGGTCATTACCATCATCGGAATCTATTTCGTCATGCTGATTGTTATTTCCCTGATCACCTCCAAAGGAGCAACCTCGCAGACATTTTTCACAGGGAACCGGCAGTCGCCCTGGTATCTGGTTGCCTTCGGGATGATCGGCACCAGCTTGTCTGGGGTCACATTCATTTCCATACCCGGTGAAGTCGGCACATCCCAATTTGCGTATTTCCAAGTAGTGTTGGGCTATATAATTGGATACACCGTCATCCGCAAGGTGCTTCTCCCCCTGTATTATAAAATGAACCTGGTTTCCATCTACGAGTACCTGGACAGCCGTTTTGGTTTCTGGGCCTACAAATCAGGGGCATTCTTTTTTCTCCTCTCCCGCGTTATTGGCGCCTCCTTCAGGCTGTTCCTCGCAGCCACCGTTCTTCAGCTTGCCATATTTGACCCTATCGGCATCCCGTTTTGGGTAACAGTGCTCGTCACGATCTTTCTGATATGGATATACACCTTCAAGGGTGGGATAAAGACCATCGTGTGGACTGACACGCTACAGACCATCTTCTTGTTGTCCTCGGTCGGATTCACCATCTATTACATTTCCAGGGAGCTCGAGATGTCGTTGTTCGGTCTCACGGAGTTAGTCACCACAAGCAACTATTCCAGGATATTTGTCTGGGACTGGCAATCACCATACAATTTCTTTAAGCAATTCGTCAGCGGCGCTTTTATTGCCAT
>DATBVZ010000678.1:0-11434 GCA_036515095.1 Cyclobacteriaceae bacterium
ATTGATGCAGCCGGTCTGAAGAAGCTGGCGGCGTAATGCGGTATGGTGGCTTCCTCCCCCTGGACCAGCCGTATGTAGATATCGGTGGGTCTTCCTCGCTTGTCTTTCAAGCTATCCATTTCATTGTAAATGCCGGGTGAAATGAGCCTTAGCTGGTCAATCAGTTCCGCGGTAAGTTCATAGCAGGTGATGTAGCGAACCGATTGCGCTATTCTTGACCGTATCTTGTCCCTTTGTTCACGCGGTAGGCTGCAGTCATCGGCCAACAGTGATTTGAGCTTTTGCAGGGATGTTATTGTGTTCTGAAGCTGAACTTCATAGCCATTTCTGATCTTGCCGGACGAATTTCCAACGGAAAGAATCTGCAGCGCAAGGAGGAGTAAACCGGTATACTTGAGGGTCATTTTAATACGCGTTAAATTGAATTAGGTCTGATTCCAGTGGCCGCAATTCCCCTCCTCACGCCTGCTCTTCGTGCACTACTAAAACCGGAATATTACTTTTCAATTACCATGCCTGTTGTCAGACACGGCAAATTTTGTAATCCATGCCTATAACGGTCCTCACCCTGTACTCTATTGAACAGGCTTCGTTCACAATTGGACATTCGGGATCGTAATTTGTTGCAGCATAAACGTTGGGACGTTAACAACCGCAGACAATAGAATTACTGAGAGAGAAACCAAAGGTTACATACGTTTTTCTGCTGGTCATTAGACGGCGTTCAGAAATAACGGGTTACTGCGGGCAGAGAAATTGTTGGAAGGTTCGTCAATCCGCATAAACCGGAGGCATAGCAGTGAGCGCTTTGAAAGACACAGGCTTGTCTTGCAGACCTCGCCGGGAGGGGAGGTCCGGCCCTCCCTGGCAATTCCCTGCGCAGGAGTTCGCCGTAGTGACGGGGAAAATTCCTATTTTACTTTGAAATTCGCACGCCGGTCATTCATTGAATAAACGGACACTCAAAACCTAAACACCTGAGCTATGAACTTGTCAAACAGGAAACAAAACAGCGTGTCAAGAAGATCAGCGATACAGTCGGTTTTGGCGCTTGCCGGCGCCATGGCGATTCCCGCTGCCTCGACCGCCAGGGACAAATCCTCCGGACCGGATCCATCTGCTTTGCAAGCGCGCGACAAAACGAAGGTAAAGATCACAAAGCTGGAAACGTTTTTGGTTAAGCCACGCTGGATATTCCTGAAGGTGCACACCGACGCGGGTGTAGTCGGCCTGGGTGAGCCGCTGCTGGAGGGCAGGGCGCTCACCATACAAACGGCCATCAAGGAAATCGAGCCGTACCTGATCGGGAAGGATCCGCGCCAGGTAGCACATCACTGGCAAGCGATCTATCGTCACGCATTCTACAGAGGAGGTCCTATTCTGACCAGCGCCCTGAGCGGCATTGATCAGGCATTGTGGGATATAAAAGGCAAGCTGCTGAACATGCCCGTATACGAGTTGTTCGGCGGACCCACCAGAGACAGGGTGCGCATTTACGGACGGGCATCAAACGCGGAGGATATGAAGAAGCGTGTTGCCGAAGGATACACGGTAATAAAAACCGGCGTTGCAAAGGAAAATCCGGCGCGTGCCGTTGAAAATCCTAAGTTCATCCGCCATGCGGTTGAGAATTTTGCATCGCTGAGAGAGGCCGGGGGAGAAACGATGGATATCGGCATTGACTTTCACGGCGCCATACCGCCACAGACTTCAAAGATTTTGATCAAAGAGCTTGAACCGTATCAGCCGATGTTCATCGAAGAGCCCTGCCAGGCACAGAATGTTGATGTGCTGGTTGACATTGCGCGCGGTACGCACCTTCCCATTGCCACCGGAGAAAGGATCTTTACCAAATGGGGTTTTCGCGAGATCCTTGAGAAGGGAGCAGCAAGCATTCTCCAGCCAGACCTCTGTCATGCCGGGGGAATTACCGAATGCAGGATCATCGCCGGAATGGCGGAGGCCTACTACGCCGTGATCGCACCGCATAACCCGATGGGACCGATCTCACTCGCTTCCGGATTGCAGCTTGCAGCCAGCATCCCGAATTTTCTCGTGCAGGAACAGGTATCCCTGGGCGACGGATACCTGAAGGAGCCGTTCAAACTGGAGAAGGACGGGACCGTGCTTATTCCGACCCGGCCGGGGCTGGGCGTTGAACTGGATGAAAACAAGCTGGCAGACAAGATCGGACACGACTGGAAAAATCCTGAAACATACGATGCCACGGATGGTTCCGTCGTTGATTGGTAGTCCCGGTTCGGCAAGCATCCTTCCCTGACAACAACGCATGACTTTCAACACGAAAAATTTCCGCTGGATAATTGTTGCCTTACTCTTCCTTGCCACAACGATCAATTACGTCGACCGGCAGATCATCGGGCTGCTGAAGCCGATCCTTGAAAAGGAATTTGAATGGACAGAATCCGACTTTGCTATGATGATAGTCGCGTTCACCGGCGCTTATGCGGTCGGTCTGTTGACGTTCGGATGGCTTATTGACCGTGTCGGAACCAAAATGGGATATGCTATTTCGGTAGTGATCTGGAGCGTGATGGGTATGCTTCATGCAGCAGCGCGAAGCGTTGCCGGATTTAGTCTTGCAAGAATTGGTTTGGGTCTCGGGGAGGCGGGTAATTTCCCCGCGGGCATGAAAGCGGTATCCGAATGGTTTCCGAAAAAAGAGCGGGCGCTGGCCGCCGGAATATTCAACTCGGGTACCAGTGTTGGTGTGGTGCTGGCCCTGCTGATCACACCGTGGATACTGGTTGCCTTTGGCTGGCAGTACGTGTTCATCATCACGGGCGCTTGGGGTTTTGTCTGGTTGTTGTTCTGGCTGTGGTTGTACGAAATCCCCCAAAAGCAAAGGTTTTTATCAAAAGGTGAACTGGAGTTGATCACGGAAGGGGAGGAGCAGAGGCCGGCAGATGAAGCTCATAAAAAGCAAGTAAAGTGGATCCGTCTCTTCACTTTCCCGCAAACATGGGCCTTTGTGTTTGGGAAGTTTTTTATTGATCCGATATTCTGGTTTTTTCTCTTCTGGCTACCTTCCTATTTTTCATCGACGTTCCATTTGGATCTTACAAGACCCAGCATCGAGTTGATGATCATTTATTCCGCGACAACGATCGGGAGCATCGGTGGCGGTTACTTTTCGTCACTGCTGATCAGAAGGGGGACTCCTGCGTTGAAGGCACGGAAGACCGTGCTTTTCATTTTTGCAGCGCTGGAACTCTCCATTATATCCGCTCAGTTTGTTACCGACGTCTGGGTTGCCGTCGGCCTGATCAGCCTGGCCGTCGCCGTGCACCAGGCATGGGCCACCAACGTATTCACCATGGCTTCCGACATGTTTCCGACAAAGGCCGTGAGTTCGGTGGTAGGAATTGGCGGCATGGCAGGCGCGGTTGGCGGAATGATATTTCCGGTTTTTGTAGGCTATTTGCTGGATGCGTACAAGGCGATGGGAAATCTCCAGGGGGGTTATAACATTTTGTTTACGATGTGCGGATTGACGTACCTGATCACGTGGGTCATTATTTATATGCTTACCAGGAAGAGGAGTTCCGTTTCACTTTAAGGGTACTATCCCGGGAAATTTCAGAATCTTAACAGTAGTAAAAGGCTTCACGATGTTAAATTTTGTTTCTATACTTTGCTATTTTAACAATTAATTGAAGCAGAAGTGAAACTTCTTCCCCTTTACCTCTGTGCGAAGAGCCAATAGTTTCATGAAGACCTCACTCATACCTGCGGCAACAGAGACCATTACTTGGAAGGCCTTCTCAGCGCCCGAGCGTTCACTTGCTGATGCCACCGTCTTGCCGGTTCAATTCCTTCTTATTCACTTTTTTTGTAAATTAATTCCTGATGAAGAAGATAAATTCTCCATTTCCCAGCCTGTGTGTCGCCCTCGGCCTTTTCTGGGCGTGCAGCGATGATAGGCCGGTTATCGAATCGTCGTTTACTGATCCGCGCGATAATCAAGTATACAAAACGATCCAGGCCGGCCGGGCAAGGTGGATGGCTGAAGACCTGCAATTCAACAACAAACCGTCATACAGCTATCAGCAGGCCTTGGGCAGTTGTCCTCCCGGCTGGTCCCTGCCTTCTGAAGAGGACTGGTTTTCACTGGTCAGCTATTTCGGTGGCTATGTGCATTATGGGCAAAGGATTGGTGACCCGGAAGCGGCCTACCGGCAGATGAAGGAGTTCTTTAATGTTGAGACGACTGGATTTTACTGGACCAGCACGCCCGCGTGGGACGACGCACCTTCCATCAGGTCCGCGGAATTCCATTTTTTTAACAACGATGAACCGGAGTACGGTGCCTCCCTGATAACCGGCCAGGCACACTGCCGTTGTATCATGAGGCCGCGTGAGGAGACACTTGACTTCATCCAGTTCAGGAGGGATCAGAAGATTCAGCGCTATGACTTCTATCCTGTTCAACAGCCCGGCTCACCGGATGCGATCATCATCTACCTGCATAGGGAGTTGGAGGAAGTTGTTTTGCTGGACCGCGCAATTCTGTATGCGACACTCCCGGACAAACCTATAGATAGTGGAGATCCTCCTGTACAAGCTGGTAGCGCCGCTCTGACGTTGCAGTACAACGAGACCGTGCACCAGGAATCGTACTTTTCGAATTCACCCGATGGGGATTTCATACTGGAGCTGAATTTCTTTGATGGCAGCCGGGTAGCAGGAACATTCTCCGGTATGGGACTTGATGGCACCGTTGTTGAAGAAGGGTCCTTTGCATTAACGCTTCACCCCTAAAGCCTGACTTTTGTCAGCTTTTTCGCCGCCAGGCATTAAGAGGTCGGTTCCGCGCCTCCTATTTCAAAGGTTTGCGAAGAAGTTTTACCGGAATTCGACGATTGAAGATAACGCGACGAATGCTGGAGGCTAAGGTGTTCAATTTTGAGTTGGCTAAGAAATAAACTAAATTCGCGACCGGTAGCTGGTACTGACGTACTTGGAAACACATCCGTACTTTCCTTGGAGTAAGCGTTACCCCGGAGTCTTCATTCCAGCCTCTAAGTCCGAATTTATTCCACACCTGTTAATGCATGATATCCGGTTAATTCACGTTCCCGGCAAACGTAAAATGGTTGCACGTGTCCTCACCTGCACGCTTTTTTTTGAATCTGCCGTGCATCACAAAGAATGCTTTTGCTGCTATTCTTACTCCTCCGCTTGTTGGTACTTTTTTGTGGCGGTTTTCCCCGCCAGCTTGCGATACAAAGGACTGCGATGGACAGAAAGGATCAGCCGGCCGATTTAATTTATTCGCATCGCGTAAGGCGGGGATAACTCCCTCACTTGACACAGTGACATGAAACTTGACAGTCCATTTTTATTTACAATCCTGTTCGGGATCCTGACATTCGTAATCGTGCCATTCTTACCCACCGCCAGGAAGGGCGTGGCAGCGTTGGTTTTTGTTCTTTTGAATGCAGTCATTTCCTCTGTTTCAGCGGTGAACGTCTTGCTGGGTCACACGATAGCGTTAACCTTGCAAGGCGGCTCAGTATTCGGGGACATTCCGTTGCGGATTGATCCGTTGGCTGCCTGGTTCATTCTCATTGTCAACTTTACCTGCGTGAACGGTGCGTTGTACGGTATCGGCTACCTGAAGCCATACGTGGAACAGCGTAAGAATATATCCCTGCACTGGTGTTTGTTTGTGGTTTTCCACACGTCGATGCTTTGGGTCTGCTCTCTTCAGCACGGCCTGGCGTTCTTGATTGCCTGGGAGATCATGTCCGTCTCTTCCTTTTTGCTTGTTATGTTTGAACATTCCAGGATCAAGACGCTTGCGGCAGGGATAAACTACCTGGTGCAGATGCACATTGGTGTCGCATGCCTCACCGTTGCCATCGTCTGGATCTCCTTGTCGGAAGGGTCGTATGACTTTAACTTCATTGCCTCATTCTTCGGGAAGCCGGAATCAATTTGGGTGTTCTGGCTTCTTTTCATCGGATTTGGCATAAAGGCCGGGTTTGTTCCACTGCATACCTGGTTGCCTCATGCGCATCCTGCAGCTCCTTCGCATGTTTCGGGGGTCATGTCTGGCGTGATCGTCAAGATGGGCATCTACGGGATCATCCGAATGGTTACGTATCGGAATACCGGATTGATTGCGATCGGGGAAATCATTCTCGTCCTCTCCCTCCTGACGGCATTTTATGGAATCGTAAGCGCTTCCATTCATCGCGACTTCAAACGGATGCTGGCATTCTGCACGATTGAAAACATTGGAGTTATCGGCATGGGTATTGGAATCGGACTGATCGGAAAAGGCATTGAAAAACCGGAGATCATGTTTCTCGGATTTTCTGCCGCCCTGCTGCATACGCTTAACCATTCCATCTACAAATCACTTCTCTTTTTTGCATCCGGGAATGTATACCGGCTAACACATACCCGGAACATGGAGCATTTGGGGGGGCTTGCAAAGATAATACCGCTGACCGCATTTTTTTTCCTGTGCGGCTCGCTGGCGATTGGCGGGTTGCCACCCTTCAATGGCTTTGTTTCAAAATTCCTGCTTTATTCTTCCCTTGTCGAAGGCATCCGGATCGGGAGTTTTCAACTCAACATAATCATGATTGGATGCCTTACAGGGCTTGCGGTGGTTGGAGGAATTTCAATCCTGACATTCACGAAATCATTTGGTGTTATCTTTTTGGGAACTCCCCGCACGAAACCAAAACATCACCCGGCAGAAGTATTATCCGTTTTTCATATACCGTTTTTTTTAGCCGTTCTGTTGATGCTGGGGATTGGCTTGTTCCCCGCGCTTATCCTGGTTCCGGTCCAGGGCATTGTGCATTCTATTGATCCCTCCCTGCGAATCACCGATACGTTCGCCACAATCGGCCCTGTCATGTCAAAAGTCGGGGCGGCTTCCATGCTTCTTGCAGTGCTTGCAGGCTCTGTGTATGTTGTAAGAAACCGGATTGCAGGAGCGAAACCCGTTGGCAATTCATTAACCTGGGGCTGCGGGTATGTTGCTCCGAACAGCAGAATGCAATATACGGGGAAGTCGTTTTCGAAGACCCTTGCCAAGTTGTTTGCTTTTATTACCGGCGAGCAGAAGCAGTACGCCGAAATTGAACGCAACGCCGTTTTTCCTTCCGGGAGAAGTTATCATTCAAGCTATGCCGAGTTTTTTGAAAAGAATATTATCGACAAGTTGTCCAATCAGATCCTGCACTTTATGAATCGTTTCTCCTTTATTCATAACGGCCAGGTCCAGATGTATGTATTGTATGGATTTATTTTCATTCTGATATCCCTTATGGCGACCTTCTTTAATGTGTTCTGACCATGATTACTAACCTTGCCATACTGATAACCCTGTTTGCCCTGGTGATGCTTGTCGTTGTAAAAGTTCAGGTCAAGGGAACTATTGCGTTGAGTGTGGTGATGATCAATGCCGCCGTAAGTTCGTGGATGGCGATCCGTGCCTTGCTGGGAGAACCTATTGATGTGTCATTCCATGCAGGGCTGATTTTCGGGGAAGTCCCGATCCGCGTGGATCCGCTTTCAGGCTGGTTTCTCTTAATGATGAACCTCACAACAATTACGGGAATACTATACGGCATACGATATATGATTCCGTACAGTCATCAGCCATCGAACATAACCTTGCACTATGCAAGCTATATCCTCAACCACCTTGCTATGATCGGTATTTATACGATTGAGAACAGCCTGGCATTTTTGTGCGTTTGGGAACTCATGGCAATTACTTCTTTCATGATGGTCATCTTTGAACATGGCAAAACAGAAACAATCCGGGCGGGTATTAATTACCTGATACAGTCGCATATCTGTATTCTGTTCCTGACCGTTGGATTTATCTGGGTAAGTTCGAATACAGGTTCCTATGATTTTAAAGCGATTGGTGCCTACAGTGCCGGCATTATCCCCGGGTTGAGCCTGTTGCTCTTCGGTTGTTTTTTTGTCGGCTTTGCCTTCAAGGCTGGTTTTGTTCCTTTTCATACCTGGCTTCCCTACGCACACCCTGCGGCTCCTGCCCATGTTTCCGGAGTCATGTCCGGCGTCATTATCAAGCTGGGAATTTTTGGCATCCTGCGCATGATCCTGTTGATTCAGGAGAATCACCTGCTGATCGGGTATACAATCCTGATCCTTTCGCTTATTACCGGTGTTTATGGCGTCATGCTTGCCATTATCCAGCACGACCTGAAAAAACTGTTAGCCTACCACAGCATTGAGAACATTGGGATCATTGGCATTGGCGTGGGGATTGGAACCATCGGCCTGGGACTGGATAATTCCTATCTAATAGTTGCGGGTTTTGCAGGTGCGCTGCTGCACACGTTCAATCACTCGCTCTTTAAGTCGCTTTTATTCTATGGAGCAGGTACTGTCTACCAGACGGTTCACACGATGAACATTGAAAGACTTGGGGGACTCATAAAGAAAATCCCCCAAACGGCAGCCTTGTTCCTCCTTGCGTCGCTGGCCATTTGCGGACTGCCTCCGTTAAATGGCTTTATTTCTGAATTTCTGATTTATTCCGGTCTGTTTGGCGGAATTCGCTCCAATCTGCTGACGCATTCGGTTATCGTGATTGCTGCCATCTTCAGCCTCTCCGTAATCGGAGGTCTCGCCATGCTGTGCTTTGCGAAGGCCTTTAGCGTTGTTTTTCTCGGAAGGGAACGTCATCCTGCCCGCCACCAGACCCCTGAAGGGGATGCCCTCCGGCTTTTTCCAAAATATATTCTGGCGCTGTTGATCGTTGCTATCGGGGTGTTTCCTCAATTGTTCGTTGGTGTTGTTGCGAAACCGGTGGCTCTGTTTACGGAAGAAAAACTTTTATCACCCATACTACCAGGGTTTATTGATATCACCCGGATGATAAGTCTTTCGGCCTGGGCGCTGATCCTCCTGTGCCTGGCGGTACTGGGAATAAGGAAATTGATCACCGCTTCAAAACCCGTTAGTGTGGCGCCGACCTGGGGATGCGGATACCCCGCTCCATCACACAGGCTCCAGTACACGGCAAACTCTTTTGTGCGTTCATTCAGGAAGCTTATCCATGGTTTGCTCATCATGAATAAAAAGGAAGGGGTCATTGAAGACGTATTTCCCCGGCCGATTCATTCCGAAACGCATCCATACGACAAACTCGAGTCACTACTGGTTGATGGTCCTACCCGGGCGATCAGGGCATTTATGGGGCGATTCAGGTTTGTGCAAAATGGTAGCGTTCAGTTTTATATTTCGTATGGAGTTGTCTTTATTTTCATCACCATCGCGGTACCCTTCCTGGTAAATGCGGTCGTGTATGTTATCGGCCTTATAAAGCAAATTTCACTATGAGCAGCATCGGTCTTATCCTCATTGTCACGATTAGTCTGTTTTTCTCAGGGATCGTAATTCGAACGAAAAGCGTTCTTTCCGGTCGAAAGGGACCTGGAATTTTTCAGCCACTTAAGGATGTGTGGAGGCTGTTTCGGAAGGGTGCTGTTTATAGTGAGACAACCAGTCTTATTTTCCGCATTGCGCCAAGCATCTATTTTTCCACGGTGCTCATGGCTATTTTTTTCATTCCCTTCGGCAGTTACCCCGGGTTGCTGTCCTTTCGTGGTGACTTTGTTTTCTTTGCCTATGTATTGGCGCTGGGAAAGTTCTTCATGATCATCTCGGCGATGGATACCGGCAGCAGCTTCGAGGGCATGGGAGCCAGCCGGGAAGCGCTCTACTCCATGCTGGCAGAACCGGCATTTTTCATACTTATGGGATCATTCGCGCTCCTGACAGGCTATACCTCCTTTTTTGAGATATTCAATAACCTTCATTTTGGTTCGCACACTTCGTACGCGCTGGGAACGCTTGCCACTTTTGTGCTGGTCATAGTAGCCATGGTTGAAAATAGCAGAATGCCCGTGGATGATCCCAGAACCCATCTTGAGCTGACCATGATCCATGAGGTGATGATCCTGGACAACAGCGGGTTTGATCTCGGCCTTATCCTGTACACCACCAATCTCAAATTTGCCATGTACGGCGCCCTGATCGCCAATTTCCTCATTCCATCCGGTATGGCGCTGCACTACGCGATCGGTGTTTTTATTGGCATCCAAATCCTTTTTGCAGTGATGGTAGGCATCATTGAATCGTTCATGGCGCGATTCAGGATGAACCACAACCCACAGTATATTTTCACGCTTTCGGCAATTTCTATACTCCTGTTTCTTGGCGTATTGCTTATGCTGGGCAGATTCGATTAAAAACACAGGGAATATGACTAACACATTACTGATCACACTGATCATCAGTCTTATCTACATGGTGGTGGCCAACAGGCTTTATACGTATGCCGCGATTCTTTCGTTCCAGGGTTTTGTTTTGTTTGGGGTTTCGTTTATCGAACTAACGGAGATAAGTCTGACCAATCTGATCTTCATTCTTCTTGAAACTGTCGTATTTAAAGCCATCGTTATTCCTGCATTTCTGAACTATGTCATAAAGAAGAATAACATAACGCGTGAAGCAGAGCCCTTTCTTTCGAATTTTATTTCTGTCGGAGTGGTGACAGCCATCATAGTGGCTTCTTTTCTTTTGTCCAACACGATCCAGGACGATCAGCTCAAAAGAATCTTTTTCGTGGTTTCCTTGTCCGCCCTGTTCACCGGTTTGTACATCATTGTTACCCGAAGAAAAATCATTACGCATGTGATGGGCTTCCTGGTTATCGAGAATGGCGTTTTTGTATTGTCGCTTGCCGTCGGAAATGAAATGCCAATGATCATTAACACCGGTATTATGCTGGATATCTTTGTCAGCGTCCTGGTATTGGGAATTTTTGTCAACCGGATTGGCGATGTGCTGAAGGAGCATGACGCTGAACAGTTGCAACAACTGAGAGATTGATAATACATCTATGATCGGAGCCTACCTTGTCCTGGTAATCATTATTAGTCTTTCCCTTTTCTTATCAAGGGATAGAAGATTAAGTTATTTCCTGGTTTGGTCCTTTGTGATCGTGCAATGGGCCCTCACCATTTATGTGTATAATCAAAAAGGCGAAACGGAACTTATATACTTTACGGCGGATTCTTTGGGTATTATTTTTCTGGTAATACTCAGCATTGTATGCATTCCGGTTTTTTATCACAGTTACGTCTACTTTAATAAGCACAGGAATGTTCCCCGTGAGAGGGGAATCTATTATGCAGCAACGGTAGTCTTGCTTGGCTCGCTCACGGCGGCATACCTGTCCAACCACATCGGGGTGACCTGGATCTTTGTTGAGGTAACCACGCTCAGCGCCTCGGCCCTGATCTATCACCGGCGAAATACGAGAACCCTGGAGGCGACATGGAAGTATATTTTTGTGTGTACCATCAGCATAACCCTGGTATTCATTGGTATCCTGTTCCTCAGCATT
>DATBVZ010000679.1:0-5391 GCA_036515095.1 Cyclobacteriaceae bacterium
ATAAAGAGTTCGGCAGAATTGATGATCATCGCGGGGATGGTATCGCTGCTGGCGTAGGTAAGGAAGTTTGTCAGGTCGACCCTGGTAACAATGCCAACGCCGTTCTGCAGGTAGCGGTTTCCGGACACCGGGTCGAAATCCTCGTAATAGTTTTCAAGGCCTTCTACGTCCGACCCTGTCTTGTCGGATGCGATGGTGCTGAACCCGGATAGATTGCCGAAGGAGAGGACAAGGCTATCCCGCTTATTATTCAGATGAAAATGAACAACGATCTTGGACTCGCTGTTGCGGGGGTCAATACCGAACACCTTATCACCCTGTACGGACTGGATTGAGATGCCTTTGAATTCTTTGACGAACTTGTCGAGTTTCAGATACGTGGAGTCTTCTTCCGTCGTTGCACCATCCGCATTCACGGCAGAATCAAAAATACGCTGGCCAAATGCCGGATCAAGGGGGATACTCAGGGTCAGCGTGGTGTCAATTTCGTTTTCGATGATATCATCGAAAATCACAGGGTCAACGGCGAAGGTTTTGGTGCCCACCTGTGCGCCCAATTGCTTGACGGAGTTATTGTAATATAAGGGATTGGTAGCAAGAACATTGTCCAACTCCTCCTCCAACTCATAAACGGCAATCTCCTGGGAAGTTACGTCGTGAAAGCCATAATAATACAGGTCGTAGGCAAGGTGGAGGGAGATCGAATCAAAGGTGGAGAGCGCCAGCGAATCGGGGACAGTGCCGTTCCTGTAGTACTGCGTGTACGCGCCGGTGGTCACCACACCCAACTGATCGTCCGTGTAACGGCCCATCATCAGGCGGTGCGTTTCCTGAGCGAGGTTGGAGGTTCTTATAGAATCGATGAGAAGCAAGCTGCTTTCAAGCGGGATTTCCCAGTAGTGAACGCCGAAACGCTCATCCGCTTTATATCCCAGGAGCGCAATATCCTCTTCACAAGACCAAAAAAACAGGGCACCTGCCATCATCAGGTGCCCTGCCCGCTTAACCCATAAGCTCATTATATAAGTTATAGTAGGATTCGGTGTAGTTCTCGTCCTTATCGATGGTTTCGACTTTCTTTTCCTTGATCTTCCTGAACAGGCCCTCAAGCTTCTTGTTCTCGCCTGCGACTATGACAGCATCGCTAAACTCCATTCCGAGTTTGATAAATCCTTCATAGTCGGCCGTTTTGAGATGACCCAACATCTTATCTTCGATATCGATCATTTTCACCTTGTCAAGAAGATCGCCCTTGAATTTGTGACTGAACGTGTTGTTGTAGATCGTGAAAACCGTCTTGGTGTTCTTGAACAACGGATCGTTCTTATAGGTCGTTTTCAGGTACAACGGAATAAAGCTGGTAATCCAGTCGTTGCAGTGCACCACATCAGGAGCCCATCCAAGCTTGCGGACGGTTTCGATGACACCTTTGCAAAAGAAGATCGCGCGTTCGTCGTTGTCCTCGTAGAACTTGTTCTCCTTGTCGTGGAATACTGACTTACGATGGAAGTAATCCTCGTTGTCAATGAAGTACACCTGGAGCTTGGCGTTCGGAATGGACGCCACCTTAATAATTAAAGGCTTTTCTTCATCACCAACCGCAATGTTTATCCCTGAAAGCCTTACTACTTCATGCAGCCTGTTCTTTCGCTCGTTAATGATCCCAAAACGGGGAACCAAAATCCTGATCTCCATACCCTTTTCCTGCATCGCCTGAGGCAGTTTGCGAACGAATTCGGCAACTTCAGACGTCTGCAGAAAGGGATTGATCTCGCTGGCTACATAAAGAATTCGGAGTTTTGACATATCGATTGAATTTTGTTTGGAACGGAAATTAGAGCCACAAAAGTACAAAATTTTACCCCCCTTATCAACTTATTTTCAGTTTAACCTATATCTTTGCGACCCTTTGCCAATGGCGGGAAATGGAGATTTTCCAAGAAATAACCCCATTAAGAGCCTTTTTAAGGCAAATCAGGATCGAGGATAAAACCTGCGGACTTGTACCCACCATGGGAGCCCTTCACGCCGGGCATATTTCCCTTCTCAAGGCTGCCAAAAAGGAGAATTCGGTAGCCATTTGCTCGATCTACGTTAATCCTACCCAGTTCAATAACCCCCGGGATCTGGCCCGTTACCCCCGGACGTACGACAATGACTATAAATTGCTGGAAAAAGTTGGGTGCGATGTTCTTTTTTGTCCGTCAAATGAGACAATGTATCCGGATGATCCGCTGATTAAATTCGATTTTGGGCATCTGGATAAGGTCATGGAAGGCTATTTCAGGCCTGGCCACTTCAGCGGGGTAGCCCTGGTGGTAGCCAAATTGCTCAACATCGTACAGCCGGAGATTGCCTATTTCGGACAGAAAGACTGGCAACAGCTTACCATCATAACCCGTATGGTGGAGGAACTTAAGATCAATTCGAGGATCGGAAGCATTCCGACAACCCGTGAACCTGACGGTTTGGCACTTTCTTCAAGGAACATGCGTTTGAAACCCGAAGAACGACCTCTTGCCACCATCTTCTTCACGGTGCTTAACTATGCGAAAAAAGCGCTGATTGAAGACCATGCAGAATTTTCTTCGGTCGCTCAGCAGGCGCGTAGAATGTTTGATGAGCGCGAAAACCTGAGGCTGGAATATATTGAACTGGTGGACAGCAAAAACCTGAAATCCATTGAGCGCGTTGAAATGGCAGAACGGCCGATAATTTGCATAGCGGGTTATGTGGGCGAGGTTCGGTTGATTGACAACATGTTTATAGATTTGCCACAAAACGGACAATGAGAATCGAAGTACTTAAGTCTAAGATCCACAGGGTAAAGATCACGCAGGCGGAACTCCACTACGTCGGGAGCATAGCCATCGATGAAGACCTTATGGATGCTGCAAATATCATTGAAGGCGAAAAGGTACAAATCGTTAATGTGAACAACGGAGAGCGCCTCGACACCTACGTCATCAAAGGGGAACGCGGTACCGGGATGGTTTGCCTGAACGGACCAGCCGCGCGGAAGGGACAGGTTGGTGATGTGATCATTATCATTTCTTACGCCTCCATGGAAGTCGGGGAAGCCAAAAAATTCAAACCTGCAATGGTCTTTCCGACGCCCGACAATAAGTTAGCATGAAACACTGACTTGCAATAACCCCCATCCCTTCATGCCCACCCGCCTCAAGGCCCTTCTCCAATATGCAATCATTCTCCTGGTCACCATCTTCCTAATCTGGTTCTCTCTGCGCAGCATCACGGTACGCGAAGGGGAGAACAAGTGGGACTACATCGTCGGCGCCTGGAAAATGGCGGACAAGGGATGGCTTGCCGTAATGGCTGTTTTCGCCATATTCAGTCACATCGTCAGGGCTATGCGATGGAAGATGCTGATCGAGTCAACGGGGAATCAGGTCCGGCTTTCCGCCAGCTTCCTGTCCCTGATGGTAGGGTACCTGGTGAACCTCGTAATTCCCAGGGGAGGGGAGGTCACACGTTGCTACAACCTGTACAAACTCGACAAAGCGCCGGTGGAGGTGACCTTTGGAACGGTGGTGGTCGAACGTATTGTTGATCTGATTTGCCTCTGTCTGCTGATCGTGCTTGCCTTTATTCTGGAATCAGGAAAACTGCTGTCGTTCATCGAAACACTGCCCCTCCAATTTTCAGGTACGACAGACAGGCTGTTTGCCATTATTTACGCCGTGCTGGCGCTTACCTTTCTGATGGCTATCGCATACTGGCTGGTAAGGAAAAACAGAAGGATAAGCGACTTTTTTCTAAAAACCTGGCAGGGGATGAAATCGGGCTTGCTGTCGGTCTTTCAACTGAACAACAAAGGGCTCTTTGTATTCTATTCAGGTCTCATTTGGGTCCTTTATTTCTTCATGAGCTACGCCGTGATCAGGGCTTTTCAAACAACCTCCCACCTCGGATTTCAGGCGGTAATCAGCTTGTTTGGAATCGGTTCCATAGCAATGGCGGCGCCGCTTCCCGGAGGTACCGGTGCCTACCACGTCCTTGTCCCTCAGGGCCTTTCTTTTTTGTATGGCCTGGAATTAAAGGACGCTGTGGCGCTTACGTTCGTTTTTCACGGCTGGCAAACGCTTATCATGATCGTCGGAGGTGCCTTTTCGCTGATCGTTTCATCCCTCATTACAAAAAAAAAATGATACGGGTTAAACCCCGGCAATCTGTGCCCATCTAAGAGTCATCTTCGGCAAAACACGTTAACCATGCAGGAGAAGCTTCAACCAGGCCTGGGTGTAGTTCAGTACTATTCGTTACAGGAGAACTAAACCTTTTTACCATGATAAAGAAAATGTTAGCGTTAGCCAGCTATGCGCTGGTCACCGGAATCGTATTGCTGTTCAGTTCATGTCAGCAGGAAGAGAACCTGAGTCAGGAGAATGATCAGGAAGAAGAAGCCGTCATTGAAATGACCTCTAACGGAGAGGATGAGCTGGAAGACGCGCTCGAACTGGCCGCCCGTTCCGAAGCTGCTTTCTCTGCAGGGCAGGGTGGCAGAGTGGACTGGAGTCTGTGCGCTACCGTCACCTGGAACAAGGAAACGCACCAGATAATCATTGATTTTGGCGATGGATGTGTGGGACCGCGCGGACGCATTCACCGGGGGAAGATCATTGTTACCTATAGTGTGGCTTCGGCCGATCACTTCGCAGACAAGGTTATCACCTTTGAAAGCTACTTTGTTAACGACACGCAGGTGACAGGTGCTATAGAAGTCCGGGATATCCGGGTCAACAGCGAAGAAAACATGCAGTGTTCGGTTCGGCTGGTGGATTTGAGGATCATTTTCCCTAACGGCCGGGATATTACCTTCAACGGAAAACGGATCAGGGAATGGCTTGCCGGTTTTGGTGACGATGAGCCCTCGAACAATATTTTCAGAATCACCGGTTCCCTGGAAGGCGTCACCTCATCAGGCCGCCTGATCACTCAGGAAATAACGGAACCTGTCATTTCGGACTGGTCGTGCGCCTCATCGGGTTTCTTTGCCCGGGTCTCTGGCAAAATTGAGATTACCAGGTTGAGTGGGTTTGGTGTACGCAAGCGGATCATCTTCTACGGCGACGGCGCGTGCGACAATGTAATTCTCATCATTACAGTCAGGAGGATCTACGAACTGGCATTGTAAGGAGTTTGTCGGTTGGTTTTTTTCGGGGAGGCGCTGATTTTGGTCGGCGCCTCCTTATTTTTGTATTTTAGTGATTGAGGGCCAGTGAACTTGCGGACCGGTTTTGCCGTTTTGACAGTAATTCCGTGTTGGCGCAAAGCTTGCGGGATTGTACTGTTGTTAATTTTGGATAAAAACACTAAAACTATAAGACTATGATGATGGGAGGGGTAATTGTAATTACCGTCGTGTTCATG
>DATBVZ010000680.1:0-12014 GCA_036515095.1 Cyclobacteriaceae bacterium
ATCGTAACCGTGCTTGCGATAATACCCTTTCATTTCTTCGTACGCCTCCTGCCCCTTATCCGAAAGGAGGTCCGACTTATTCATCACCAGAATCGTCGGTATGTCGCCCGCCCCGATTTCCTGTAAGGTCTTCGACACGACTTCGATCTGGTTCTCGTGGAAGGGATGAGCGGCATCAACAACATGCAGCAACAGGTCCGCCTCGCGCACTTCATCCAGGGTCGACTTGAACGACTCGATGAGGTGATGGGGAAGTTTCCGGATAAACCCAACGGTATCCGACAACAGGAAAGGAATATCACCCAGCACCACCTTCCGCACAGTGGAATCCACGGTGGCAAATAATTTATTCTCGGCAAGCACGTCCGATCCGGACAAAAGGTTCATCAGGGTAGACTTCCCCACATTGGTGTATCCCACCAGCGCCACGCGCACGACATTGCTCCTGCCCTTGCGCTGGGTCTCGCGCTGCCTCTCGATCTTGCCAAGCCTTTCTTTTAATACAGCGATCTGGTTCCGGATGTCACGTCGGTCCGTTTCAATTTCTTTTTCACCCGCACCACCGCGTGTGCCTGTACCCCCGCGCTGGCGTTCAAGGTGGGTCCACAACCGGGTAAGCCGCGGCAGCAAATACTGGTTGCGCGCCAACTCAACCTGCGTCCTGGCCTGGGCCGTCTGAGCGCGATGTAAAAATATCTCCAGGATCAGCAGGCTGCGGTCATAGATCTGAACCTGCTCTTCGCGATCTTCAGGATTCAACGCCCGCTCCAGGTTTCGCAACTGGGAAGCAGTAAGGTCATCGTCAAAAATCAGGTTGTTGATCCCCTTTGCGAATACGGTCTCCTTCAATTCGGCGAGCTTTCCCTTCCCGATGTAGGTTCTCGAATCCGGAATGGCCAGACTTTGCACCACGCGCCCAACCGCCTCGATCCCTGCCGTCCCCGCTAAAAACGCCAGTTCGCTCAGGTGTTCGTCGATTACCTCCGGCCGGTCATTCCTTCCTATTGCTATTAAAATCGCCTTGTTTGCTTCCATAGCGTTCAGTCTAACTGATAAAACACCAACTTTGTTTTTAAAATGCAAACAATTTGTCCAAATCGGTTACTTTTCGCTACTTTTGTTGTATTTAAACCTAAGAATTCCAGCTTTTAACCGGAAATCTGGACCCTACTACGGAAAAGGAATTCTCAAAATCAGAGCCATTCAATGAGAATTGCCATTGTTCTTAACACGTCCTGGAATATCTATAATTTCCGGATGAATTTTATCAGCAAGCTCCTCTCCCAGGGTCACGAAGTACACACCATCGCACCCGTTGATGAGTACACCAAATACCTGGTCGAAGCCGGGTGCATCCACCACAAGGTAACCATGGACAGCCGTGGCGCAAATCCCGTAAAGGACTCCGCCCTCATCCTGGAATTGTATTTCATCTACCGCCGCCTCCGGCCGGACATCATTCTGCATTTCACCATCAAACCTAACGTATACGGAACGCTTGCGGCAGCGGCGTTGAAGATCCCGGTGGTCAACAACGTCTGCGGACTTGGAACCGTGTTCCTCAAAAACAACCTCGTCTCAGCGATCGCAATTCTCCTCTATAAGATAAGCTTCCGCTTTGCGCATAAAGTGTTCTTCCAGAACCCGGACGACCTCAACCTCTTCGTTCACCGCAAACTCGTAGAGTCATCGCACGCCGACCTCGTCCCCGGCTCAGGAATAGATCTCGAAAGGTTCTCGCAGATCGCCTATTCGAGAAACGCGCAGTTCACCTTCCTGATGATATCCCGCCTGATTACGGACAAAGGCGTGATGGAATATATCGAAGCGATCAGAACCCTGAAGAAACAAGGCCTCAATGCCCGCTTTCAATTGCTGGGCGCCATGGATCCGCAACACAAACGCGGCATCAAGGAGCAGGTGATCCGCGAGTGGATCAATTCAGGAATCGTGGAATACCTCGGCACTACCGATGATGTGCGGATCTTCATCCGCGATGCCGACTGCATTGTACTGCCCTCCTATCGCGAAGGAACGCCCCGCACGCTGCTCGAAGCGGCCAGCTCCGGCAAGCCCATAATCGCCACGGATGTACCCGGCTGCAACAACGTTGTGAAGCATAACTATAATGGCTTACTTTGTAACCTGAAGGACACCGTCGACCTCGCGAAGAGGATGACGGAAATGGCAGCCCTGAGTGACGACGACCTGATAAATTTCGGGACCAACAGCCGCAAAAAAGCAGAATCCGAGTTCGACGAATCGCTGGTGATCAACAAGTATTTACATACGTTGAATGCGCTGAAGAAAGCGTCATAGATTTTTTTGCATGCAGGTAGTAAAGACCCGTTTTGCGGGATTGGTTGAGATCAGTCCCCGGCTGTTCCATGACACTCGTGGCTGGTTCTGTGAATACTACACGGAGCGGGAATTCAGGAAACACGGCATAACCACTTCATTCGTCCAGGACAACCAGTCGTTCACCCATATGGGGGTGATCCGGGGTCTGCACATGCAGTTGCCGCCTGTTGGCCAGGCCAAGCTCGTGACGGTGATTACAGGGAGAATCATGGATGTGGTGGTTGATCTGCGGGAAAGCTCCAAAACCTTCGGGCAACATTATACCTGCGAACTGAATGGCCAGCGGCGTAACATGCTGTACGTACCGGAAGGATTCGCGCACGGTTTTGCTGCACTGGAAGACACGATATTTTTTTATAAATGCTCTGATTTTTACAGCCGGGAACACGCGTCAGGAATCGTCTGGAACGATCCCGCGCTCGGTATCAACTGGCCGATAGAGAATCCGGTAGTATCCGGCAAAGACCAGGAGCTGCCGTCCTTTGAGGAGTTCGGGAGAAAATCAGTAACTTCACAACGGTAAAATTGCATCCTGACATATTGAGAAAGAAATACCATGCCGCACACTGGCTTACGCCGGTGGCAGTCTGTCTGCTTAGCGCTTGCTCCGCATACAAACAAAATATCATGTTCGCCGTGCCCGAAGGATATGCATTGACCCGGGAAGCGCAGATAGCGGAGAAGAACTACGTGGTTCAAAAAAATGACCAGCTGCAGGTTGACGTTTATACCAACAACGGCGAACGCATAATTGACCCGGATCTCCGGCTCGCCGAAACGGTTCAGGGACAGGCCGCAAGCGCCAGACCCGCGGTAACCTACCCGGTAGATCGCAATGGCGTTGTGAAATTGCCAATGGTGGGGGAGATAAAGGTGGAGGGATTTACCCTCCGCGAGATGGAGTCAATTATTCAGAAAGAATATGCCCGGTATTACACGAGCCCGCTTGCCGTCGTGAAATACCTGAATAAACGGGTTGTCGTCCTGGGCGCTCCAGGCGGACAGGTGATTCCGCTTGTCAACGAAAATGTTGAACTCACCGAGGTATTGGCGCTGGCCAGTGGCATCGACATTACCGGCAAAGCAAATAACATCAGGGTGCTGCGCAATGACCAGGTCTTTATGGTGGATTTCAGCACGATAGACGGATACCTGAAAGGCAACATGATCATGGAGCCCGGCGATATCGTATATGTCGAACCGGTGCGCAAGCCGCTGAGTGAAGCCATGCGCGATTACGGCCCTTTGCTGAGTGTCGTGATAAGCGTTTTGACGTTGATTATTGTTATTAACAACAACTGAGAAGCATTTGGATTCAAAAGGATCTCTTAGGCCCGGTTCCCAAAGCGAAGGAATCGATTTCAGCAAGCTGCTGAGTACTGTCCGGAACAACCTGGCCTGGATCATTCTTATTTTTGCGCTCATCAATCTGCTTACCTACCTCCTCTTCATACGCTACTCCCCCGATCTTTATGAGTCGCACTCCCAAATCAAACTGGACATAAAGAACGATGCGTCAGAGCTGGGAATCAAACCCTTCGCCGAAGACCAGAATCTGAATATCATTTCCGGTGAGATCGAGATCATCCAGTCGAGATTATTTCTTACCCGGGTGCTCGATTCCCTGAAACTCGACGTAAGCTATTTCAACAAAGGGGAAATCCTGAACTACGAATTTTTCCCCAACCAGCCCTTTACCGTCGAATACGCCATTGCCGGCGAAGCGCTTTACAATGTGCCCATCTTCGTCAAGATCAATGACACGCAGTCGGTTACCCTTAAGGTGGGCCAGGACGGCAGGGAAATTAGAGGCGACTACAGCCGGCCGATCGAACTGCCCGGAATGACCGTCACCCTGAACCGGAATGAGAGTTTTATCAGGGACACCGGACTCAACTGCTTTTTTGTGGTCAACAGTCCTGAAGTGCTGATGGACTACATGCTGAGGAACCTCTCTGTCCAGCCCCTCAACTTCAACGCCAATACGATCCGGATATCGTTTCAGGATCATAATCCGCAGAAAGCAACCACGATCGTAAATAAGATTGATTCGCTCTACCTGTACTTCAGCAACGAGCAGAAGAACCAGGCCAACCGGCAGAAGATCGTGTGGCTGACAAACGAACTGAATCAGATCGAGGAGAAGATGGGGCAGTACGAGACCTACTTCGAAGATTTTATCCTGGAAAATAAAACCAATGACCTCGACGAGGAGTTGGGCAATACGATCCGGATGATCAACGGGATTGACTCGCAGCGGTATGAACTGACAAAAAGGATCACCGGGATAAATGAACTCCTGGACGGCTTGTCCACCGGGACCTTTTATGTTAACGCCACCCAGCGACAGTACTTCCCGCAGGCGACCAACGACAAGCTCGACAGACTAAGCCAGCTTCAATCGGCGTTCGACAGGCTAAAGCTCTCGTACACGGAGGTAACCTTCGCCTTCCGGGAACGCGAACAGGAGATCACCGCCCTTCAGCAGGATGTGGCCAAACAGTTGAATGACCTGAAGAATTCATGGCTGGAAAGATTGCAGCGCCTGAATCAACAGAAAAGCAGGGCGGAGACGGAATTTGCCCAGATGCCTGACCGCAATACGGAGTTCAACAAGAACCAACGCTTTTACAAACTCTACGAGGAGTTCTACCTGATGCTGATGCAATCAAAATCGGAATTTGAGATCGCGCAGGCCGGAACAATTCCCGACTTCAAGATCCTTTCACCGGCATCGCTTTCGAATAACCCTATAGCGCCGGACAAACCCATGATCTTTGGGATCGGCTTTGTCGTCAGCGTGATCTTCAATCTCTTCTTTATCGGGTTTTTGTACCTGGCGAATAATAAGATCACCGGTGTCAGTGAGCTCGAGAACTTTGTCCAGGCGCCCATGTTAGGCGTGGTCCCGGCTTCACCCCATTCCAACGGCACGGCACTGCACGTAATGAGCCATCCCAAGTCGATGGCTACAGAGGCCTTTCGTACGCTGCGTACAAACCTTGACTTTTTCAATGCATCCGCGCCGCAAAAGACGATCGCAATCAGTTCCACGGTTTCCGGCGAAGGGAAATCGTTTGTTGCGATGAACCTGGGCGGTGTAATGGCGCTGTCGAATAAAAAGGTCGTGTTACTGGACCTCGACATGAGAAAACCCAAACACAACCTGCCGGGACCGCTGAACAACAACCAAATGGGGATCAGTACCATCCTGATCCGGAAACATTCGTGGCAGGATTGCGTGATCAGGACAGACTTGGAAAACCTGGACTACCTGCCCGCCGGTCCGCATCCTCCCAATCCGTCTGAATTGCTCCTGAACGAGAGTTTTACGGCACTGCTGAATGACCTGAAGAACCATTACGACATTGTCATCCTCGATACGCCGCCGGTAGGGCTCGTCACCGACGGGATCATGGCCATGAAAAAAGCAGATGTGTCGATCTATATCTTCCGCGCAAACTATTCCAAAAAAGAATTCCTGTTGAACCTGAAGCGGATCATCACCATCAATAAATTTTCGAACATCACTACCCTGCTCAACGCCCTGCCGGTTAATGACCGCAAGAACTATGGTTACGGCTATTATGAGGAAGATTACAAGAGCAAACTGAAATCCATCTTAAAGATATAGGTGTTCAACTGGTTAAAAAAGAAGGCGGTAGCCCGGGCGGAAAGCCTTACGACAGATGTGCACTCCCACCTTTTGCCAGACCTTGATGACGGGGTAAAGTCGCTGGAGGAAATGGCATCGGTAGTGACGGTATTTCAACAGCTTGGATACCGGAAACTCATTACCACTCCTCATGTCATGCATGACCATTACCGGAATACACCGGAGATAATCCGCGCCTCGCTGGAACGGGTGCAGGCCTATCTGCGGCAAGAAAATATCCCGGTGATCATGGAAGCCGCCGCGGAATACTATCTTGACGAATTCCTTATGCGATCGCTGGAGGCGGATGAGCCGCTGCTGACGTTCGGCAACGGATACCTGTTGTTTGAGACCAATTTCATCAGCGAGCCGCTGAACCTCAACGAGTTTATTTTCGCTGCCTCCACACGCGGGTACAAGCCCGTGCTGGGACACCCCGAGCGCTACCTGTATCTGCAGGATAATATGGACCGCGCGGAAGACCTGATTAACCGCGGCGTGCAGTTTCAGATCAACCTGGGTTCGCTTGCCGGGCTCTATTCCAGGAACGTACAGGCGACCGCGGGAAAGCTCATCGACAGGGGTTACGTACATATCCTGGGCAGCGATTGTCATTCGATTCAGCATGCCGGACTAATTGATCAGGTTCGCCGGTCGCGATACTTCGAAAAAGCCCTAACTTTAGGGCTGATTAACAACACCTTATAAAAATGGTAGCGGTTACCGGTGCCAATGGGCTGGTGGGCAGTTTCGTAGTCCGGAAACTGCTGGAAGCCCGGGAGCCATTTATTGCCCTCAAGCGTGAAACCAGCGATGCCTCACTGCTGAAGGATATCGGCGACAACATAGAATGGAGAAATGCGGATATCCTCGATGCTGAATCGCTCAATGAGGCGTTGCAGGGTGCCGGCGCTGTTATCCATTGCGCGGGTTTGATTTCGTACAGGCGGAGCGACAAGAACAGATTATATGAAGTCAATGTGCTGGGGACACGCAATGTTGTCAACAGTTGCATTTCGAACAACATCGGGCGTGTGATACACATCAGTTCTGTGGCGGCCATTGGCAGGAACAAGAATATCAGTCAGGTAGATGAGAACGGCAAATGGGCTCCGGGTCCGCTGAACACAAACTACGGCGAATCAAAATACCTGGCAGAGCTTGAGGTGATGCGGGGAAGGGAAGAAGGCCTGGATGTCGTGATCGTCAATCCATCGGTTGTTCTTGGCCCTGGTACCCCGGATCGCAGCAGTACCCGGATTTTTCAGTATGTATGGCGGGAACGGAGGTTTTATACCCCGGGGCAGGTGAACTATGTCTCTGTAAGGGATGTGGCCGATATCGCCTATTCCCTGTTGTATTCAGGTTCCAGCGGGGAACGGTTCATTGCCAGTGCGGGGGTTGTTCCTTACAGGGCCCTGCTGGAAGAAATAGCTCTCCATTTTCAGAAGCGCCCGCCTTCAATCCGGCTCAATTCAGGAATGCTGACCCTCCTGGCCTGGATGGAGAAGATTCGATCGGGGATAACCGGTACCGAGCCCCTCATTACGCGCGAGTCACTGAGAAGTATCCGATCGTCTGTTTATTTTCGAAATGACAAGGTCAAAAAAGAACTCAATTTTCAATTTCAATCGATTGAGGAGACCCTTAAATGGTGTTGCGAATCTTACGTAAGGCATCTAAACGGCAAAAAATAGCAAAACTTCTACGTAGCTTTACCCCGGAATTACCTATTTTAGAAAAACCTTATTTGAATGCCGAGAGAATATCGTAAAAGAGAGGAAGAGAATGAGTTAATTCGGCGGTTTGAGGATCATCTCCGGAAGAAAAGGCCGGGTCTTTTTGACCTGGAGTCGTACGAGCTGATTATTGATTATTACTTATTCCGAAGCAAGTATAACAAAGCCCTTCAGGCGGTCAATCAGGCCATTTCACAATATCCGTATTCCACCGAATTGCTTACCGTCAAGGCACAGATCCTGTCGAGCCTGGAAGAATACGATCAGGCATTGGAACTGCTGGAACAAGCGGCTGCCCTTCAGCCCAACGACCCGGAAGTGTTCCTGACCACGGGTTCCATTTTGTCATTGCAGGGAAAATACAAGGAGGCAATCGAGCAATATGAAAACGCGCTTGACTTTGCGGAAGACAAAGACGAGGTATATTATAATATCGGTCTTGCCTACCAGAGTCTCGAAGACTACGCGGCTGCTGTGACGGCGTACAAGAAAGCCATCGAGGTTAACATCAATCACGAGGGTGCGTTGTATGAGCTGGCCTATTGCCTCGATGTTTCAGGTCAGCTGCACAAGAGCATCGACTACTACAAGAAATTCATTGACGAGGACCCCTATTCTGCGGCAGCCTGGTATAACCTGGGGATTGTGCACAACAAACTCGAGCAGTACGAAGAAGCCCTTCAGGCGTATGACTACGCAGTGACGATCGATGATACGTTTGCATCGGCCTACTTCAATATGGGCAACACGTACATGAACCTGCAACAATATACAAAGGCGCTGGATTCGTTCAAGAAGACCATCGATCTTGAAGGGCCGAGTCCGGAGGTGTACTGCTGTGTCGGCGCTGCATACGAAAGTCTGGAACAATATGAACTCGGATTGAAATACTTTCAGAAGGCTGCCAAGCTGGACAGCCTTTACGATGAAGCATTGTTTGGCGCAGGGTCATGCCTGGAGAAGCAGGAGAAATGGTATCAGGCGCTTCATTTTTATAACAAGGCGTTAAAGCTGAGCACGGAGAATGCGGAGTACTGGAAGGCTGTGGCGCACGCGGAATTCAAGCTGGGCAACACGGTATCAAGTATAGACGCCTATGAAGAAGCAGCCAAGCTTGACCCGACTGACAAAGAGATATGGCTGAACTGGTCGTATATTTATTTTGAGCAAGGCAATTTTTCACGGGCCATAGATACATTGCTGCAGGGATTTGAGGAAATTCCCGACGATGCCGAATTTTTCTACCGTATGACTGTCTACCTGATCGAACAGGGACAATTTAAAGAGGCCTTTAATTATTTGGAAAATGCTTTAATTTTGGATTTTGATGGTCATACAACACTGTTCGAATTCTTCCCTAAGATCGAAACGCAGAAAGCGTTGTACAAGATCATTGATCAATTTAGAAAGGATAACAGTTAATGAACTACGAGCTCAACAACCTGCCTGAGCGGACGACCAAGCCCAGGCAGTATGGTTTTACTATGGCTATGGACAAGGGGATGAGCGTGAGGGAAGCCGAAGATTTCGTTGAAGTATGTGCCGATCATGTGGATATCCTGAAATTCGGGTGGGGTACCTCGTACGTCACGCCCAATCTCAAAGAAAAGCTCAGGGTTTACAAAGAGGCCGGAATTCCTACCTACTTTGGCGGTACACTTTTTGAGGCCTTTATTGTAAGGGATCAGTTTGACGAATACCGCCGCGCGCTCGACAAGTACGAAATGTCTTTCGCCGAGGTATCGGATGGATCCATTGATCTTGACCACGACAAGAAATGCGATTACATCGCCAAACTCTCCGAACAGGTCACCGTGCTGTCGGAAGTAGGATCGAAGGATGCAGAAAAAATAATTCCGCCGTATAAGTGGATTGAGCTGATGCAAAAGGAACTGGATGCCGGCGCCTGGAAGGTTATCGGTGAGGCGAGGGAAAGCGGCAACGTGGGATTGTTCCGTTCTTCCGGAGAAGTGCGGTCAGGCCTGGTCCAGGAGATCCTTACGAAAATACCATTTGAGAAGATCATCTGGGAAGCTCCGCAGAAAGCCCAGCAGGTCTGGTTTATCAAGTTGCTGGGGGCAAATGTTAATCTTGGAAATATAGCTCCGAACGAAGTGATCCCGCTGGAGACAATTCGTCTGGGACTTCGTGGCGATACGTTTCTGCATTTTTTGGGGATCGAGAAAAGAACCAACCACACACCACCGTTCTTTACTGAATAACGAACGCCCCTTGAGAAAACCCAAAGATTATATTCTGCTCTACCTGAAAGGAATGGGCATGGGCGGCGCGGACGTAGTACCCGGAGTATCCGGAGGTACCATCGCGTTCATCACCGGAATATACGAAGAGCTCCTGCATTCCATAAAATCGATTGATTTTGAGGCAATGAAGTTGCTGTTCAGACTCAGGATTGCGGCCTTCTGGAAGAAGATCAACGGGAATTTCCTGCTGGCGGTGCTGGCCGGAGTGCTAACCAGCCTGTTGTCCCTGGCAAAGCTGATGCTCTACCTGCTGGAACACTATCCGATAAAGGTCTGGTCTTTCTTCTTTGGTCTCATCCTGATCTCATCCCCCCTCATTCTGCGCACTATTGCAAAATGGAATGTCGCCACGGTTGCATCCTTTGTAATCGGGATCGTCGTCGCATACGTGATCACGGTGCTCTCTCCCACACAGTCTCCGGAAGGACTGTGGTTCATCTTTCTTTCCGGCGCGCTCGCCATCTGTGCGATGATCTTGCCCGGCATATCGGGTGCCTTTATTCTTTTGCTGATCGGCAAGTACGAATTTATCATGCAGGCGTTGCTGGACGTAAACCTGCCTGTCATTGTGGTCTTCGCCGTGGGCTGTGTCATCGGCATTATTTCTTTTTCGTGGATTTTGACCTGGATACTTGACAATTACCATAGCCTGACCATTGCTTTGCTGGCGGGGTTCATGCTGGGATCACTCAACAAGGTATGGCCGTGGAAAGAGGTGACCGCCTACCGGCTGGACTCAGACGGAAACCAGGTGGCCGCCATGGACAAAAGTGTACTGCCGGGAGAATACATGGCGCAAACCGGAAATGACCCGATGGTATTCCAGGCTATGCTTTTTGCTGCGGTGGGCGTAATTATTGTGATCCTTATCGAGAAGACAGCACAACGGCTTAAAACAAAAGTTTGATTATGGAGAAGGTGTACGGCCTCATTGGCCTCACAATAAGTCACTCGTTCTCGAAAACCTATTTCGAAGAAAAGTTTTTCAGGGAGGGATTGCGCGACCACCGTTACGAATTATTTCCGCTTAAGAAGATCGAAGACATCGAGAAACTTTTTGCGGAAAACAAAGATTTGCAGGGGCTCAATGTGACCATTCCGTACAAAGAATCCGTCATCAGGCACCTTGACGAAATATACCCTGTGGCAAAATTCATCGGCGCTGTAAATGTCATCAAGATCAAAAACGGAAAACGGATCGGATTCAACACCGATTCCGACGCCTTCTACGAGACGGTAACAAATTGGCTTCCCGCAGGTAAGCCCTTTACCGCGCTAATACTTGGAACCGGCGGATCTTCCAAAGCCGTGCAAAAAGCCCTGAAGAAGATAGGGATTGAGTTCAAACTGATTTCGCGCAGCCCGGGGCAGGGCGACTACACCTACGAACAACTGAAAAAGGATCCCTCTATCCTGGCGCAATCCAAACTGCTCATCAACACAACTCCCCTGGGAATGCATCCCGATACCGACAATATGCCGGCCATCGACTACGATCAGATCACGAAAGAACATTACGTCTACGACCTGATCTACAACCCCGCCAGGACAAAATTCCTCCAAAAAGCCGAAATGCGCGGCGCCGCCATCAAGAACGGCCTTGAAATGCTTCACGTGCAGGCAGAGAAGTCGTGGGAGATCTGGAATAGCTGAATCAATAATGGTTAGATGAGAACTCAGCAAAGTCGGAGCACGGACTGCACCTTATCGTTTAAGCAGCCATCCGGCTGGCTTCGTTCGGATTGCACCTTATCGTTTAGGCAGCCGCCTGGCTGGCTTCGTTCCCCCCTTGAGGGGGGATGTGTGGGTGAGGGGTGTGGGTGTGTGGAGTATCGCGTACGATTCTCGGGTAGGCATCAAAGACGAGCACCGCATGAGGAGCGTATCAGAAATGATTGAGCTTATGTAAAAGTTGAGAACTCAGCAGAGTGGGGCTGACTACATTTTGCTGTTTAGGCAGCCGCCTGGCTGGCTTCGTTCCCCCTTTGAGGGGGG
>DATBVZ010000681.1:0-2785 GCA_036515095.1 Cyclobacteriaceae bacterium
CGAAGAGGTCTTGTGTTTTTTTTATTTGCGGTACGCAAAGCAGTATTAAGAATCTTTGCGGTCCTTTGCGCCGTTGCGCCTCGGCGGTAAAACTCCAATGCCCGCACCACCCACCACAATGCCCATCCAATACTCTCAAATTATCATTACATTAAAGGGCACTTTATCATTCCACCTGGCCGCATTTGTTATATGACGGAAGAACAATCCAACCAAAAAACCGCTCCCCGGTGTCTGTTCCTTGTCCTTCTCCTTTCCTTATGCATGGGATGCTCAACGCCGCAGCCTGGCCCGGCGGAAAAAAATGCAACGGTTGTCTGGCCTGCTGATGTCCCCTGGTGGAAGGCTAATAACCTCAGGGTTATCCAGACCAACCTTCCTGCGTACGAAGCAGCCACTCTGAACCCGGATTCACTGGTCGCCGACCTGAACTATTTTTCGGCCAATACACTCATCATAAATGCGGGTGGCATTATGGCCTTCTATCCTACAAAACTGGAATACCAGTATACCAATCCATACATGAAACCGACCATGCTGGAGGAGGTCATCAGGAAATGCCATGACGCAGGTATAAAGGTTATCGTCAGGTTCGACTTCAGCCGGGCGCACAAGCGTATATTCGATGCCCACCCGGACTGGTTCTATTTGTCACCGAAAGGAGAAAGGATCATCAACGAAGACATGGTTGCCGTCTCGATCAATGCACCATACGAACAGGAAGTGCTCTTCCAGATCGTGGAAGAGGTGATAGAAAGCTATCCGATCGACGGACTGTTCATCAACATGCCGGGATACCAGACACGTAATGCCTACCTGGGCGTGTACCACGGCATCGATCAAAACGAATACGACAGAAAGCGCTTCTTCGAATTCAGCGGAGGAATGAAGCTGCCCCTGGAGGAGGATCCCGGTGACCCGGTATTCCGAAAATACCAGGAGTTCAAGCAATTTACCGTCAATGATCTCATGCGAAGACTTCATCAATTGGTGAAATCCAAAAACGAGCAGATAGCCATCTGTACCTATATGCCCGATTATGTCGACATCATCCGGCATGAGTCGCAAACCAATACCCTCCCCTACTGGCCTTACAATGCCTCCGATAATGTGAGCAACACCAAGCATTCGTTTCCCGCTCATATTGTGAGCAATGCCAGCATTCAGCAGATCTCCTTTCAATCGCGATACAATGCCATCGAGCCCGAAGAAATCGCAATACGATTGTACGAAAACATTGCCAACGGATCGGGGCTGGACATCAGCCTTATGGGCGACTTCCGGGATTATGAAGACGAAAGAAATTATGACGCTATCAAAACGATCTATGCGCATCACAAGAAATTCGAGCCCTACTTCGGCAATTATACATCTCCGGCTAAAGTTGCTGTGATTGCGCCGGGGAACTGGCCGGGCGGGGAAGCTGCCCAGGAGTACCGCGGCATCCAGCTCATGCTGAAAGAAGCACATATCCAATACGACATCATCGAAGACGGTCAGATTGCCAACCTCGCTGTTGCCATAAAGAAATACCGCCTGATCATTCTGCCTGAAATTACGGGTCTTGACGAAGACGCAATCAAGGTGCTGACAGAGGCAAGTGATGACGGCACCCATCTGATTGCCACCAACCGTTCGCTCAGCAACAACGAAGGCGCATTGCTAGATCTGTTTGGCGCAAAAATAACAGCGCGCGATCACGACGGAGCCGGTTTTTATCTTAATCCACAAAACAAGCGTGTGTTCAAACGTTTTGAGCTACAGACGCTGGTATTCTGGAAATTCAACCTGGGCTTGTATGATTTCAATGCCGCCGACACCGCGTTCCTGCCCATCCTCACGCCGGGCCGCCCGGGTCCGCCTGAGAAGATCGGCGGACATGAACCTACCGGATATTTTGCTATGGGGGTAAAAGAGCATCCCAACAGCACCGCGGTTATGCTTCCGATGAACCTGGGAAGACTCTATTACATACACGGCTACGAGCAGCATAAGAATATGCTGCTGGATGCGATCGATTACATCATGCCGGAAGCGGATGATCTGGTGCAAACCAATGCACCCGAACGTGTGGAGGTTATCCTCCAGCATTTCCGTCGCAACATTCCTGAAAATCTGGGGGCCACGGCGACCGAAGGAATGATCCTTCACCTCGTCAACCTTACCGGCTTCAGCGGTAATACGTATTTCGGGCCACTTCCAGTATACAATACCGACTTCACCATACAAACCGGATTTCAGCCCTCCTCGGTTTGGTCGATGACCAGTGGGCAGCCCGTCGAATTCGACTGGCAAGACGGAACGATTAAGTTAACCGTAGACAAACTCGGGCAATTTGAGGGCATCGTGATCGAGAAATAAATGACATCCAAAATCATGAGAGGTCTTTATTGCGCGTTCTTCTTTCTCCTTGCACACACGGCTGCCGGTCAGGTTTCAGTCGATTACCCGCCTGAAGTTCCGGGGATCGACCTTGCCGTTTCCAAAATTAAGGAGGCTCTCATCGAAACCGGCCACCGCGTGCATCTCCCGGGATCATCCGGAAATGCGGCGTACTCAATTAACCTCCGGATCCGGCACGACCGCCCCGCCATCAAAGCGGAAGGGTATGAAGTTGAAACCAGGGGCAACACGATCAGCGTATACGCGGCCGAAGCTTCCGGACTCCGCTACGGGGCGCTTGGCCTTGCGGAACAACTGCTGATTGAAAAAGACCCGGGAAAGATCCGCCCCGGATTGACAACACCCGCTTTCGAAGTGCGCGCCATTAAGTTCAACTTACCCT
>DATBVZ010000682.1:0-8232 GCA_036515095.1 Cyclobacteriaceae bacterium
GCTCATGGCGCTTCTTCGGGGTATCTTCCTGTATTTTGTCCGTCAGACGCTCATCGTCATGTCAAGGCTGATCGAATACGACCTGAAGAACGAAATCTTCGATCATTATCAGTCCCTGCCGCTAAGCTTTTACCGCCGCAACAATACCGGCGACCTGATGAACCGTATTTCCGAAGACGTGAGCCGGGTGCGCATGTATCTCGGTCCGGCCATCATGTACGGCATCAACCTCGTAACGCTTTTCCTGATGCTCATCCCCGTGATGTACAGCATAAGCCCGATGCTTACATGGTATTCCCTCATCCCGCTCCCCTTCCTGTCTTTCAGCATATACTTTGTAAATAACATGATCGAACGCAGATCGGAAGAAATTCAGCGAAGCCAGTCGGGTCTTTCCACATTTGTACAGGAGGCCTTCAGCGGGATACGGGTATTGAAGTCATTCAACCGGGAGGCCGAGTCAGTTTCACGTTTCGACAAAGAGACGGAGAATTACCGCAAAAAATCGCTTCGGCTGACGGCCGTGCAATCCTTCTTCTTCCCGCTTATTCTGGGTCTCATCGGATTAAGCACGATTCTTACGGTGTACGCCGGCAGCGCGGAGGTCATCAACGGTACGCTATCGTTTGGTAACATTGCTGAATTTATTCTGTATGTGAACCTGCTCACTTGGCCGGTAGCCGCTTTGGGATGGACCAGCAGCCTGGTGCAACGAGCAGAAGCTTCGCAAAAGAGGATCAATGAATTCCTCAGTACCGAAACGGATATTATTTCCGAAAGGAATATTGAACGCGCACTCGAGGGCAAGATCGCATTTGACAGGGTTTCATTTACGTATCCGGACACGGGCATAACCGCTCTCTCCGATATCTCCTTTATCATCAATCCGGGTGAATCGCTTGCAATAATCGGGACAACCGGCTCCGGCAAAAGCACCGTTTCCAACCTTATCGCACGGCTGTACGATGCCACAGCAGGTGAAATACGGATCGTCGATATCCCCGTGAAACACTATAATCTGACTTCAATGCGAAAGCAAATCGGTTTCGTGCCGCAGGATGTGTTCCTGTTCAGCGACACCATATTCAACAACATCAGCTTCGGGTTGGATGAGGTAGCTGAAGAAAGGGTGATCCAGGCCGCCAGGGATGCCGACGTTTACGAAAATATTCTCGGCTTTCCGGATGGAATGGGAACGCGCGTAGGTGAACGCGGAATAACCTTGTCCGGGGGCCAGAAGCAACGGGTCTCCATCGCACGTGCAATTATCAGAAATCCAAAGATTCTGATCCTCGACGATGCGTTGTCAGCAGTGGATACGAAAACTGAAAACACCATTTTGAACAGCATGAAACGCATCATGGAAAACAGAACCTCCATTATTATCTCCCATCGTGTGTCCTCTGCAAAACTCGCAGATAAAATAATTGTAATGTCAGAAGGCAGGGTCGTTGAAGAAGGGACTCACGAAGACCTGCTGGAGGGGAACGGGTTCTACAAGAGCCTGTATGAAAAGCAAATGCTTTCTGACGAAGCGGAACCTGCTTAGAAAATGAAACGCACGCCAACGGCGCCAAATGCCTGCAACGTTACCGGGCGGTCTGCCAGTTCGATCAGCAGGCTCACCTCTCCGTAAACATTAAGCGGAACATCCTCGAAGGTGTACTCCACACCGGCGATCCCGTCGGGTCCGAAATCAACGGTATTCCGAACGTCAGTCCTGGGATTATTACCGGGAGGACCTTCCTGGTAGCGGTACTCGACCTTGCCAAACTTCAACATAGCCCCAAGACCCCAGTACCACTGAAGCGCACCCTCCATTCCTTCCGCGGGTATGCTGTAGTGCATCAGGTACCTTGCCTGCAGGTAGACCGGGTTATCCAGCTTGTGCGACCGGTAGATGTACCCATCATACTTGTCGTATTCATGAAAGGAATTCTCGTAGTAGTTCCTTCGCCAGTTCGGTGAAGCAGTGCCAAAAATAAACTCTATAGCCTTATTCGTATGCGTGTACCGCTTGTAAGTCACTCCTACCGGATCGCCCATTCTCAGACCCAGGCTTTGCTTCTGGGCAAGAGCAGTTCCCGTAACGATCATAAGCCCGATAAGCGGGAGGATGACTTTATGCATAGTGATACATTTGGGTTATAACGCAGCAAGCTGAGTTGCAGTGTGCGGTGTAATACCTGCGGGAGCATCAGAAAATATAACGGAGTCCTGCGCCTCCTTCAAACCTCCGCCAGCCAGGGTCCAGCGAAATATCGTTGAACAATTCTACTTCCATGAAGGCCGAAACCGGAATCTGAAAATAGGAGTACTCTATGCCCAGGGAAACCTGGGGACCAAACGTGTTTCGTTTGCGGGTGAACGATCCCAGCTCGTTGATTTCGCTTCCCCCTGTAGCGTCGCTAAAAAAGTACTGATACGTCAATTGTGTCGTTCTGATTTCCGGACCGACGCCAAAGTATACCCGAAGGCCCGGCGTTATGCCCCGGGCATCAAAATGCCATAAGAATTTCAGCTCGGCCACCCAGTCGTAGTTCGCGCGATGGGCAAGGTAATCCACCCGGGTGCCCTCCTGGGCAGTGTCAACGTCAATATACTCGTAGAATTTTTCGCGATAGTACCGGTTGTACAGACCGCTGGCCACTTTGCCAAAGTCTACGGCAATTCCAAAACGCTCGCTGATATAATATTTGTAGCTGATCGCGAAAGGGTCCCCCAGTTTCAATCCTATACCATGGTAGGGATAACGCGAATTCTCAAAGACCGGACAGGCAATTTTCCTGCTGTTGCGCTTCTTGTCAAGCGAATACATGCTTTTTGCGCGGTTTCCCTTCGGTTTTTGCGAATAGGAAGCCTGTACCAGCACAAAAACCAGCATTACAGCCAATAGTAGGACTTTTTTCGCCTGCATGGACATCAAAGATAGGCCTTTTAGCCGGGCTACGGGGGTTACAGACGACTGGCGGTCGTGTTGTTCGTTCAAACGAACTCTTTGTACTGCATTTTGTGTAGCTGGGCGTAATAACCCTCCCTGTTGAGCAGCTCTTCGTGGGTTCCTTCCTCCTTGATCTCCCCTTTGTCGAGAACGATAATTTTGCTGGCCTTCTGGATCGTAGAGAGCCGGTGAGCGATCACAATGGCGGTCCGGTCCTTCATCATTTTGTCTATGGCGTTCCGGATCATCTCTTCCGTTTCGTGATCCACGGATGAGGTAGCTTCGTCCAGAATGAGTATGCGCGGATCATAGACCATAGCGCGGATAAAAGAGATGAGCTGACGCTGCCCCACGCTAAGCGTCGATCCCCGCTCCATCACATTGTACGAAAGTTTACCAGGCAGCTTTTCAATGAAGCGCCGGGCACCCACCAGATCGGCCGCGTGCCATACCATTTCCTCTGAGACATCGGGATTGCCCAGGGCAATGTTGTTAAAAATGGTATCGGAAAAAAGGAAAACATCCTGAAGCACTACGCCAACATTTTTCCGGAGGAATCCCAGATCGTATTCATTGATATCGACGTCATCTATGCTGATCGTCCCCCGCCTGATCTCATAGAATCGGTTGAGCAAATTGATGATCGACGATTTGCCGGCTCCGGTCGCACCAACTAGTGCTACCGTTTCCCCCGCTTTGATTTCCAAATTAATGTCTTTGAGCACATAATCGCTTTCGTTGTAGGCAAACCACACATGCTCAAACCTCACCGAACCGTTTACTACGGATGGGCTAAGTGTGCCTGTTGCCTGAACATGCTCGTCGTTATCAAGCAGGTTCATGATCCGGGACGAACTTACGATCCCCATCTGCAGGGTGTTGTAGCGGTCCGCGATCATCCGGATGGGCCTGAAGAACATCTGAATGTACATAATGAACGCAATAAGTTTACCGATCGTGATCCCTGTCATTTCCGAGTGTATCACGCCCTTCGCTCCGTACCACACCAGCAGTCCGATGCCGGCGGCTGCGATTATTTCCGCAACCGGATAATAGACTGAATAATAAAGGACGGACCGAAGATTCGCCTGCGTGTGTTCCTCATTGATGCGCCTGAATTTCCCCGATTCGGTCTTTTCGCTTGCAAAGATCTGCACGATGCTCATTCCGGTTATGTGTTCCTGTACAAACGAATTGAGATTGGAGACGGCATTTCTGACGTCATTGAACGCCACCTTTATTTTCTCTTTGAACACATAGGTGCTCAGCAGCAGCAAGGGAATGGTTGACAGACTGATCAGCGACAGGCGCCAGTCTTCGTAAAACATGAAAGCCAGGATAAAGACGATCTGTAACAGGTCGCCTGCCATCGCTGCCAGGCCTTCACTGAAAACATCGGACAGGGTCTCCACATCCGAAATGGTGCGCGTCACCAGTCTGCCGATCGGAGTGCGATCAAAAAATCTAAGCCTCAGGTTGACGATGTGCTGGTAGAGTCTTGATCGTATGTCGCGGATTACTTGCTGGCCAAGCCATCCGGATACATACGTATGAATGTACTGCGCTATGGACTGTACGATCAGCAATCCTACCAGGATCACCATCATGTAAACCATGGCATCATAGTCGCCTGCTGCTACATCATGATCCAGCGTATATTGAATGAGCACCGGACGCAAAGGAGACAGAATACCCAGCACGACCGTAAACACGAGCACCACCACAAACCGGAATTTGTACGGCCTTACGAAGGCCATCAACCGACGAAGTACCTTGAAGTCGATGATATTGCCGCTACTGATCTGGTCCTTCTCCACTACATACCGGTTTTTTTCTCCATAAAAATTGTGCGCGGGTACGTCACTTTCGTCAGATAAAGACCATAGGGAGCAACGTTTGCTCCGGCTTTCTTCCTGTCTTTACTCCCGATGATGCTTTTAAACTCACCTAGGGTGGTCTTTCCGGTTCCCACATCCAGTAGCGTGCCTGTAAGTGCGCGGACCATGCCCCTCAGGAACCGATCCGCTGTAATTTGAAACGTCAGCAAGCTTCCGCTAAACTTCCATCGGGCGGTCTTGATTTCACAAATAAAGTGATTTACGTCTGTTTTCACTTTGCTGAAGGCGGTAAAATCATGGGTTCCCACTATTAACGCAGTGGCCTTGCCCATGGTTTGAATATCCAATGGCTTAAACCACCGAAGGGCCATCCCGTTCAGAAACGGATTCTTTTCCAGTGATATGCGGTATTCGTAGGTCCTCGATGTGGCTGAATAACGGGCATGCGCATCATCTCTGACTTGTCTTATCGCCCCTATTGCAATATCCGGGGGAAGGAATGAATTGAGCTTCGTCTGCAATTGTTCAGGGTCAAAGGAACGGTTGATATCGGTATGGAAGAACTGCTGCTCACAATGAACCCCGGCGTCGGTACGCCCGCTGCCAATGATCCTGACCGGGCTCCGGAAGATGGCCGAGAGCGCCTGCTCCAAAACCGTCTGTATACCGAGTGCATTGGCCTGACTTTGCCAACCCGAATAACGCTGACCAAAATAGCTGGTTTCGAAAAAATAACGCACGGCAAGCGATGAAAAGGTGCACGGTCAGCCGGTCATCATCCGGTTGACACGTTGATGAATTAGGTTAACTTTACCCGGCAAGTTAACGGAACACTAGTATGTGGCAAAGAATTCAAACCCTATTTCTGGTACTGGCAGTCATCGCCCTGTTGGTTTCCCTGGTCCAACCCATCTGGTCGATGAGGGATGCCGAAGTCCCGGCTTACGTCCTTACGCCATTCTATTTGGCCAAGGGTGGCGCCTACCAGTACTTCCCCTATTCACTTGCGGCCATATTTTCCGTCGCAGCGATTACCCTCGCCATTACCTCCATCAGTAGGTTCAAAAACAGGGTGCTTCAAATCAAGCTGGGAGCGCTTAATTCCCTGATTCTCGTAGGCACGGTGGGCTGTTCGGTTTACTTCGCTACACAACTGATCAAAGAATTCGAGGGAGGCGAATACGGCATGGGGCTGTACCTTCCGGTAGTGGCGGTCTTCTGCAACCTGGTCGCGAACTTTTTCATCCGGAGAGACGAACGCCTGGTACGCAACTCGGAGAGGCTGCGCTAAGCGCCACTTGCCTCCCGCGGGATTGCGCCCGTTACTGCCAACGTGTCAGCATTGCGGGGCTGGAATAGTTTTTGAAAACAGAACTTGCGCAATTTGTTTAACCCGGATTAATCTATGGCAACACAAGAAAAAGGCACTATTTCCATTCATACGGAGAACATTTTTCCGATAATCAAGAAATTTCTCTACTCCGACCACGAGATATTTTTGCGCGAACTGGTATCCAACGCAGTCGATGCCACCCAAAAGTTGAAGAAACTTGCCTCTCTGGGCGAATTCCAGGGCGAATTGGGAGACACGCGCATAGCGATCGAATTCGATAAGAAAAAAAAGACGATAACCGTCAGCGACAAGGGCATCGGCATGACGGCAGACGAAATCAAGAAATACATTAATCAGATCGCCTTCTCCGGGGCTGCCGAATTTGTTGAAAAATTTAAAGACAAGGCAGACGCGAAGGACATCATAGGGAAGTTCGGCCTCGGCTTTTATTCCTCCTTCATGGTGTCGGATAAAGTGGAGGTCATATCCCGTTCGTACAGCGCAGGGGAAAAAGAGGCGTCCCGCTGGACGTGCGATGGATCAACGGAATTCGAACTGGTTCCTGCCACCAAAAAGACGAGGGGTACCGATGTAATTCTTCACATCAACAACGATTCTGAGGAATTTCTTGACGAGTGGAGGATCAAAGGGATCCTGGAGAAGTATTGTAAATTCCTCCCTGTTGAAATCCAGTTCGGCACGGAAGAGAAAAGCGAACCCGATGGGGAGGATAAAGACGGCAAGCCGAAATACAAGACCGTCAGGCGCGACAGGATTATCAACAACACATCTCCGCTCTGGACAAAGTCACCCAACGATCTTAAGGATGAAGACTACCTTGCATTCTACAAGGAGCTTTACCCATTCTCGGAAGATCCGCTCTTCTGGATCCACCTGAACGTTGACTATCCGTTTACCCTGACCGGCATCCTGTATTTCCCGAAGGTAAAGAATGATTTTGAACTGCAGAAGAACAAGATACAACTGTACAGCAGGCAGGTATTTATCACCGATGAGGTAAAGGATGTCGTTCCGGATTTCCTTATGCTGTTGCACGGGGTGCTGGATTCGCCCGACATCCCCCTGAATGTTTCGCGCAGCTACCTGCAAAGCGATGCAAATGTGAAGAAGATCAGCCAGCACATCACCAAGAAGGTAGCTGACAAGCTGCAGGACATGTTCAAGAAGGACCGTACGGAGTTTGAAAAGAAATGGGATGACATCAGCATTTTCGTGAAGTACGGCATTATCAGCGATGAAAAATTTTACGACCGCGCGAGGGAATTTGCGTTACTGAAAAATGTTGATGGGCAGTACGCTACCTTCCATGAATACCGGGACAAGGTCAGTCCCAATCAGACAGACAAGGATCAGCAGGTAACCTTCCTGTATACTTCCGATCCCGGAAAGCAGGATAGCTACATCCAGAGTGCCAGAAGCAGGGCCTATGATGTGCTTGTGCTGAATGGTGTGCTGGACAATCACTTTATCAATACGCTGGAACAAAAACTCGAGAAGACCCATATTAAGCGGGTGGACAGCGATACGCCGGATAAGCTGATCGACAAGGATGCAAAAGTAGAAAGCGTATTGACCCAGGAGCAGCAGGACCAGGTCCGGGACATTTTCGAAAAAGCCATCAATAACAAGAACATGACCGTTGCCATAGAATCCATGCCGACCGACGAACTTCCTGTCGTGATTACGATGAGTGAATTCATGCGGCGGATGAAAGATATGGCCAAACTCGGCGGAGGAGGGTATGCATTTATGGGAGGCATGCCTGACAATTACAGCGTATCCGTAAACGCAAATCATGCCATTGTCCAGCGAATCATCAATGCGGAAAACGAAGATCAGAAAGTCAAACTGGCAAAGCAGGCATATGACCTGGCCTTGCTTTCACAGAATATGCTTACCGGCGCTGACCTCACCAGCTTTATCAAACGAAGTGTTGAACTTGTTTCGTAGCCTCAGGGGGGAGAAGGGGTAAAGGATGTCAGGGTATAAGGTATGGGGTACTCATGGTGATGCGAAGGAGGGACTGGTTTACTTTTTGAGCCCTGAAGGGGCGGCATATGATAAACCGGGGTGTAAGACCGAAGGTCACATCCCAGGGT
>DATBVZ010000683.1:0-8429 GCA_036515095.1 Cyclobacteriaceae bacterium
GAGCTTCTGGACGTTGCGGCCATATTCCTTAAGAATAATGGGTGGCCGCTGGGTATTGTATTCTCCTATCATGAAAACATTTAATTAATTAATTAACAGACTCGCTTAAAAAAACTAACCGTGTGTATGGGGCGTTGGGAAAGGCCTAATTATGAATCCTTAACTTGGCAAAGCTAAGCAATAACGTCTTCTCGCCAAAATTGTCAAACTGAATCCTTGCCTTTCGATCGGCGCCGGTCGTATCCATCTGAACCACAACGCCATAGCCAAATTTAGGGTGCTCAACTTTCATGCCCTGCCGGAGCCCGGACGTATCGCTGGGGGCAAAATCCGAAGATGGAACGTAGGCAACCCGGGCAGGGATCGGTGCGGAGGTAACTGACTTCTCCATGCCTCTTACCAGGCTCCTGGCGTAATTTCCCGATCCACTCGACTCATAGGCGCCCATTCGCGCGCTGACTTTCACATAGTTTGCATCCACATCGTCCAGAAACCGGCTGGGTTCGCAGTTCTTGAGCCGGCCATACCGGTAACGTGTAAGCGCGTACGAGAGGAATAGTTTCTTTTGTGCCCGGGTAATGGCCACGTAAAACAGGCGCCGTTCTTCTTCCAGTTCCGCGCGGCTGCTGAGCATCATTTGTGAAGGGAAGAGATCCTCTTCAAGGCCCACGATATAAACGTACCGGAACTCAAGTCCTTTTGCCATGTGGATGGTCATTAGGGTCACTTTTTCCGGGTCTTTGTCTTTGTCTTCATCCTGACCGGTGATCAATGACACCTCCTGGAGGAAGGCACCCAGTGTCTTGTCCTGCCTTTCCGGGTCATCGACAAATTCCTTGATGGCGTTTAGCAATTCCTGAACATTTTCGTACCTGCTAAGTCCCTCGACCGTCTTGTCTTCATACAGTTCCTTCATGAGTCCCGAGCCCTTGGCAATTTCAAAAGCGGCACCGTAAGCGTCCTTTCGTTCAACCTCCAGCCCGAATCGCCTGATCATGGCTACAAAGTCGCCGATGGGACCGGTGGAACGACCACTCAAAAATTTTCCAGCATGCTGGAGTACTTCCCAGATGGGAATGTCATGGTCGTTGGCTGCGACAATGATCCTGTCGATGGTGGAATTACCGATGCCCCGCTTGGGTAAATTGATTATCCTTCTGAAGGAAGCTTCGTCCTGCTGGTTGATGGAGTATCTCAGGTAGGCCAGCAGATCTTTTATTTCTTTGCGCTGATAGAAAGACAATCCACCCACTACCTTGTATTTGATATTCAGTCTTCGCAGCGCTTCTTCCACGGCGCGCGATTGGCTGTTGGTGCGGTACAGGATGGCGAAGTCACTGAACTTCAGCTGATGCTGCATTTTTTCCTCAAATATCGAGGAAGCCACGAGCCTGCCTTCCTCGTTATCGGAAACCGCTTTGATGAGCTCGATCAGTGAGCCTTCTTCGTTGTGTGTCCAGACATTCTTCGGAAGCTGCGCGCGGTTCTTACGGATCACTGAGTTGGCGACATGCACGATGTTTTGCGTGGATCTGTAGTTTTGTTCCAGTTTGATTATGCGCAAGTCGGGATAGTCGCGTTCAAAGTTCAGGATATTTGTGATGTCGGCGCCCCGGAAAGCGTAGATGCTTTGCGCGTCGTCACCGACCACGCAAATATTCTGCCTGACCGCAACCATCTTGCGGATAATATAGTACTGGCACAGGTTGGTATCCTGGAACTCGTCGACCAGCATATAGTGAATACGATGCTGGTATTTGTTAAGGACGTCGAGATGTTCCTTGAAAAGCTTGTCGGTGTTGAACAGCAGGTCGTCAAAATCCATTGCCCCTGCCTTGAAACACCGCAGCGAGTAGATCCTGAAGATCCGGCCTATTTCCGGACGCATGTTGGCAGCGTCATCCCCCATCAGTTCAGGGTTAGCAAGGTACTCCTGCCAGCCGATCAGCTGGTTCTTGGCGGAGGAGATCCGGTTGAACACCGTACTTGCTTTGTAGGTGCTGTCGTCAAGTCCCAGTTCTTTTACAATATTCCTGATGAGGGTCCTGGAGTCGTCGGTGTCGTAGATGGTAAAATTGGAAGGATAGCCGATATGGTGCGCTTCGGCACGCAGCATGCGGGCAAACACCGAGTGAAACGTTCCCATCCAGATATTGCGTGCGTCATTCCCTACTATCTTTTCAATCCGGTCACGCATTTCGCGGGCAGCCTTGTTGGTAAAGGTTAGTGCCATTATGTTAAACGGATCGACACCCTTTTCCCGGATGAGATAGGCAATCCTGTAAGTAAGCACGCGTGTCTTTCCCGATCCGGCGCCTGCGATCAGCATGCAGGGGCCCTCGGTGTTGATCACACCTTCGCGTTGGGGTTCATTCAGGTTGGCCAGATAATCCGTCATAACAGGGTGCAAATTAAAAAGAAACGAGAAAGCAAAAAGTCTAAAATAAGGCCGGCCATTGAATGACTAAACACCGAATACGGCGTTTTGATTTCTTACCGGCGGATTATGATTTGATTGGCACTCGCGTGACTCAAATGCATGAAGCGCCGCTTCAATACAGCCGTTGCTGCAAATTGATCTGAATTCTGTAGTTTAATACTTATCTTTGAAAGAAAAAAATCAGCGCCATGATCAAAGTCGGCGACGTGTTGGTATCCGATGAAATCCGCGACATGGAGTTTGTCTGCCACCTGGAAAAATGCAAGGGAGCCTGTTGCGTGGAGGGAGATTACGGGGCACCGCTTGAGGTGGAGGAGTTGCCAGTCCTGAAGAAGATCTACCCCAGGATAAAATCGTACCTGACCGCGAAGGGAATCGAAACCATTGAGTCCGAAGGTACGCATGTTGTGGATCCGGAGGGGGATTATTCAACGCCGGTAATCAAAGGACGCGAGTGCGTTTATTCGCATTATGACAAGAACGGCATATTGAAATGCGGTATTGAAGAGGCCCACCGGGACGGGAAGATCGCGTTCAGGAAGCCCATCAGTTGTCATCTTTATCCTATCCGCATTACAAAAAAGGACAATTTTGAAGCCGTCAATTACCACAAGTGGAGTATTTGTTCGGCTGCCTGCACCCTGGGTAAGCGGCTAAAGGTGCCCCTGTACAAGTTTCTCAAAGACCCGCTGATCCGCAAGTATGGCAGAAAGTGGTACCTGGAACTTGTTGCCCGGATCGAATACCAGGCCGGGGAGGGTGCTATGAGGAAATAGAAATCAGGTATTGCTTCGACGATCTATAGTTGATCAAAGTCGAATGACGTTTCCAGGAAGTTCGTACTGTATTTGCCGGAACGGAAGATCGCATTGTCCATGAGCCTGATGTGGAACGGGATAGTGGTCTTGATCCCTTCGATCACAAATTCCTGCAGCGCCCGCTTCATCCGGGTGATTACCTCCTCGCGCGATTGCCCGCTGACAATCAGTTTTGCAATCATCGAATCGTAGTTCGGGGGAATCGTGTATCCCGCATAGACATGACTGTCGATGCGCACGCCATGGCCGCCCGGCATGTGCAGGTTGGTAATTCTTCCCGGAGAGGGCCGGAAACCATTGGCAGGGTCTTCCGCATTGATACGGCATTCCATGGCATACAGGTTGGGGAAATAATTCTTTCCCGATATGGGCACTCCGGCGGCCACTTTTATTTGCTCCTTTATCAGGTCATAGTCCGTGACTTCTTCCGTTATGGGGTGCTCAACCTGGATCCGCGTGTTCATTTCCATGAAGTAAAACTTACCGTGTTTGTCCAGGAGGAATTCAATGGTGCCGGCGCCTTCGTACTTGATAGCGCGGGCGCCACGGATGGCGGCCTCGCCCATCTCTTCCCGCAGTTCCTGGCTCACCACCGGTGACGGCGTTTCCTCCAGAAGTTTTTGATGCCGGCGCTGGATCGTGCAGTCGCGTTCGGAGAGATGGCAAACCTTGTTGTACTGATCGCCGATCACCTGGATCTCAATGTGCCGCGGCTCTTCAACAAACTTTTCGAGGTAAAGACTGTCATTCCCGAACGCACTGGCGGCTTCCCTGCGCGCATCATCCCAGGATTTCCTGAATTCCGGTTCCTGGTTTACAATGCGCATTCCCTTTCCGCCACCGCCCGCCGTGGCTTTAAGTATGACCGGGTATCCGATTTTTTTCGCGAGTTTTTGGCCTTCTTCAACGGAACCAATCAGACCCTCCGAGCCGGGTATGGTTGGCACCCCGGCTTTCTTCATGGTTTCCTTGGCAGTCGACTTGTCTCCCATGGCCTCTATCATCTCCGGCGACGGGCCGATGAACTTGATACCGTACTCGTGACAGACGTCCGAGAATTCGGACCTTTCGGAGAGAAAGCCGTATCCGGGGTGTATTGCATCAGCATTGGTTATTTCAGCGGCGGATATGATCCGGGGAATATTCAGATAGGATTCCTTGCTGGGAGCGTTTCCGATACAAACTGCCTCATCGGCAAATCGCACATGGAGACTTTCGCGGTCTGCGGTGGAATAGACCGCCACAGTATTAATGCCCATTTCCCTGCAGGTCCGTATTACCCGTAGGGCGATTTCTCCGCGATTGGCAATTAGTATCTTTTTGAACACAGATTGTGGAAATTAAAGTAATGTTCTTTCGCCTCCGGTAGATGGACGAAAAATTGTCTAGTCGAGTTCAACAACAAACAGGGGTTGATCGTATTCGACCGGCGTGGAATTCTCGACCAGCGCTTTCACGATGGTGCCTGAGACTTCTGATTCGATTTCGTTAAACAGCTTCATCGCCTCAATGATGCATACGGTCTGGCCCTTTGTTATTCTGTCGCCGACGGAAACGAATGGCGGTGTATCCGGATTTGGTGACCGGTAAAAGGTTCCGATCATCGGTGACTTGATCTCTGCACTTGGTTTACCAGCCGGTGTGCTGCTCTCCGGCGTCTCCCGGTCAGGGGAGAGGGAACCTCTGGCAGCGTCGGTGGAGATTGCGGATGCATTTGCTGCGCTCACTGCAGGAGCTGTGGATTCAATGATCCGTTGATCGGGTTCTCGCTTGATATGAAGCTTGAGATCGGCGGTTTCAATATTGACCTCATTCAGTCCCGTGTTTGCGATAAAATCGATTAGATCCCGGACCGTCTTCATATCTGGCGCATGTGCCGGCGCCTTATTGGTTGCGGGAGGCGTCTGACGTTTCTTGGTAGCGGATTTTGCGCGGATTGATTTTGACATAATGCCGGGTGTTTATTTTACGCGTTCTATGTATTCTCCGGTGCGGGTATCTACTTTAACGTTGTCGCCGGTATTGACAAATAGCGGGACCCTGATCTCGGTTCCGTTTTCCAGCTTGGCAGGCTTTAGTGTGCGTGTTGCTGTGTCACCCTGTAATCCCGGTTCCGTATACGACACCTCAAGGGTAACATTGGCTGGCGCTTGTGCTGTGATCGGCGAAGTTCCATTCTCAAATGCGATTATCAATGACACGCCCTCTTTGATATATTTTACGGAGTCTCCCAGCAGGGACTTGTCAAGATAGATTTGCTCGAATGTGTTGTTGTCCATGCACACCAGGCTGTCACCATCCGGGTAGAGGTATTGATACTCTTTGGTTTCGACCCTCAATAATTCGATATCATCCGCCGGACGGAAACGGTTTTCAGCCAGTTTACCGTTTCTGATATTGCGGAACTTGACCTGGTAAAAAGCCCGGAGGTTGCCGGGCGTACGGTGCTGCAATTCCTCTACCTGCATCACCTCTCCGTTATACCGGACAAAGTTACCCCTGCTTAGATCACTGATAGTTGCCATAAGTAAATAAACGTCTTCAAGTTACAAATCAATTATTCAAATGCAATTTGGCAGTTACCTGGCATCGTAAGCCCATATGATGTACACGGCACCCCAGGTAAAGCCGCCACCAAATGCAGCAAGGATGAGTTTGTCGCCCTTTTTGATTTGTTTTTCAAAATCCCACAGAAGCAGGGGAATCGTACCTGCAGTAGTGTTGCCGTACGATGCGATGTTCATCATGATCTTCTCGTCGGTGATACCGATACGACTTGCAGTAGCATCGATGATCCGTTTATTGGCCTGATGAGGAACAAGCCAGGCGATGTCATTCCCGGTAACGTGGTTTTTTTCCATGATCTTAGCGCAGATATCTGCCATGTTGATCACCGCAAATTTGAATACGGCCGCGCCTTCCTGATAAATATAGTGGAGCCTTGCGTCTACCGATTCATGCGAAGCAGGCATTCTGCTTCCACCGGCCTTCATATTGAGGTATTGGACACCCGATCCGTCGCTCTGATGCATGGAATCCATTATGCCGACATTTTCAGTGGCAGGTTCGAGCAACACGGCTCCGCATCCGTCGCCAAAAATAATGCATGTGGTGCGATCCTGATAATTGATGATCGACGACATCTTATCGCCCCCCACTACGATCACCTTTCTGTACTGGCCGGATTCAATGAATTTTGCACCGGTTGTCAGGGCATAAATAAATCCTGAGCAGGCGGCACTTATATCAAATCCGAACGAATTGGATGCGCCAACGCCATCGGCGATAATGTTGGCAGTGGCCGGAAACATCATATCGGGAGTAACCGTGGCACAGATGATGAGGTCAATATCGCCGGGATCGGTGCTGGTCTTCGCAAGCAGTTCCTTTACTGCTTTGATTCCCATATATGAAGTTCCGAGCCCTTCGCCCTTCAGGATCCTTCTTTCCTTTATACCGGTTCTGGTGGTGATCCACTCGTCGCTGGTATCCACCATCGTCTCAAGCTCCTTATTGGTGAGTACATAGTCGGGGACGTAGCCGCCGACTCCGGTAATAGCTGCATGAATCCTGGTCATGACCTGGTTTTTGTTTTGGTTTCCGGGTGTGCGTCACCCTAAAAAAATAAAAGCCCGATTTGACTGAAATCGAGGCTAAAGTTTCTGGTTAAACCTTTTGGTGATTGTACGAACTCCCCGGCAGGCTGGCTGACAAAGCGAAGGACGTCGTCATTTTGCTTAAGCAAGGACTTCCTTCTCCATGACCACCTTACCCTTATAGTAAAGTTTGCCTTCATGCCAGAAGGCCCGGTGAGGCAGGTGATGTTCGCCGGTGGTTGGGCATATTATCAGTTGCTTTGCCGTAGCCTTATAATGTGTCCTTCGTTTGTCCCTCCTGGTCTTTGACGTTTTGCGTTTCGGATTAGGCATAGTTGTAATTATTTATTTAAGTTTTTCAGTTTATCCCATCGCGGGTCTGTTGTTTGCTTTTCCTCCGGGTCCGGTGCTGACGAATAGACTATCTTCCCCTCCCCGGGTTCATCGTCATCCCGAAAACGGGGATGAAGCTTTTTCATAGGCACTTCCAGGCTGATGAATTCATACATATACTGACCCAGTTCCAGTTGGGAAGCGTCACGACGGATAACAACCATTTCGTCCGTCAATTCCTCGTCTTCGTCTCCGAACTTGAAGATGACCTTCCTGCGCACTTCGATCGGGTGTTCGAACGGCTCAAGGCTCCGGTCGCAGATCAACGTGGCTGTACCGTGGATGTCAAAGTTTACTTCCAGGAAAGTCTCGCGCTTGTCAAGGTCCACTTCTGACGTAAATGACCCCTTTGCGATCAGATCCGTTCCGTAGCGGCCGAAAAATCCATCATCTATTTGGTACCTGAAATGATGGATACTGTTGCTCAGCCCGACAATATTAACACGATAGGGCTCCACACCTGAAACCTCCCAAGGGTTTTAAAATAAGTCGGCAAATTTAGTAGAAATCAGGTGAAAACTAAAAAAAAGGAGGAAAATCTGGTTTGGCGGGCCGCCGCGCAGCTTCATATGTATTCGTTCAGGGCTACTTCCCTGAATTCCTTTCGGGTCTTTTTGCCGAAGTTTTCAATAAAAAAGTCGATTACTCCCTTCTTGAACCCCAGTTTGATGGCAATGTTCTTGCAGAAGATGATCTCACTTTCAAAGACGTTGTGATCGGCAAAGACCAGTTCAATACTGGACATCAGGTATTCAAACTTCTGGTCGGGTGAAAGGGCGCCCAATGAGTCGATGGGTTCGGGGTTACGGATGAGGTCGGTGACCGTTTCCTCAGGGAATTTGCGATCCCTGGCTATTTTAAAAATCATTTCGCGTTCTATTTTTGCAAAATGCTTATCGGCCTCGGCAAGTTGAATAAGAATATTTAGCTGTTTTTTAGTGACAATGTCCATGCTCAACGATACTCAGGGTCCAAATTTATTGAATTATCATTATAGTGCGTCTCCCGACGGCCGAAAGGGCCGATTCGTGCAACCAATTAAGGAATTTTCTCTTTGGATGGTTCATTCCGCTTCGTAAGAATGTCGCGGGCGGCATAAATCGCCTGACGCATAGAACTTTCGTCGGCGAGGTTTTTTCCGGCAATTGCATAGCCGGTTCCGTGATCCGGCGAAGTCCTGAC
>DATBVZ010000684.1:0-3537 GCA_036515095.1 Cyclobacteriaceae bacterium
ACCTCTATTCTTTATCTTGGCGCAATCGCTATCACGTCGATCTCTTCGTTGCCTTTTGGCTGGTGTATCGCCGGTCTCATTGTTTTTTCGGTGATCGTAACGTTAGGCGGCATGAAAGTCATCGGATATACCGACGTCATCCAGGTACTGGTACTGATTATCGGGGGACTGGTCACCACCTACCTCGCACTGACCTTACTGGCTAAAGAATTCGGGCATGGTCCGGACGTGCTGAAAGGACTTACCCTGCTAAGGCAGGAAGCTGACTCACACTTTCACATGATCTTTGACAAGCTCCATCCGTATTACAAGGATCTTCCCGGGCTGTCGGTATTGATCGGAGGAATGTGGATAAATAACCTGAACTACTGGGGATGCAATCAATACATCACCCAACGGGCTCTGGGTGCCGACCTTAAGACTGCGCGAAATGGAATATTGTTCGCCGCTTTTCTGAAACTTCTCATTCCTGTCATTGCCGTACTTCCTGGCATTGCCATGTATGTGTTGTACCAGCAAGGGCTCTTTCAGCAGGAAATGGTTGACGAGACCGGTGTCCTGAAGCCCGATCACGCCTATCCGACACTGATGAACTTATTGCCGCCCGGCCTCAAAGGTGTGGCTTTTGCAGCACTCACCGCTGCCATCGTGGCTTCTCTTGCGGGCAAGGCAAATAGCATTTCAACCATTTTTTCATTGGACATCTATAAGAAATACATCAACAAGAATGCGAGCGAGCGAAAGATTGTGTCTACGGGTAAGTGGGCCGTTATCGTTAGCATGATCGTGGCAGGATTGGTAGCCCCGGCATTGCAGTCGCTGGATCAGGCCTATCAGTTCATACAGGAATACGTCGGTTTTATTTCGCCGGGTGTGCTCGCCATATTTCTTATGGGGTTTTTCTGGAAAAAGACCACAGCAAGCGCAGCCCTTGCCGGAACCCTGCTTACCATCCCGGTTTCAACCGTACTGAAATTTCTGCCCTCCTGGACAAATGGAGCTTTCCCGGACTATCCCTTTCTGGACCGGATGACAATCACATTTGTTCTGATCATTGTGGTGATGGTGGTAATGAGCCTGGCAAGACCGCATCCGGACAAAAAAGAACAGGTGGTGATCGACCCGAAGATGTTCAGGGTCTCTCCCGGCTTTGCCGTTGGTTCCATAATAATTATCGGTATCCTGGCCGCGTTGTACACTGCATTCTGGTAATCACGGGACGGATGTAATTCAAATTACACATTGCACACAAAGTTCCCTGCAAAACAATTCCGCAAGCTTCACAAGAGGGAGCGTAAAAAAAGTTATATTCGCTAAGGCTTGTTCGCCAGCTTATCAGCCGAAGTACCCGCAAGAAAATGAGGCCCAAAAAATACACAGTCACCGCTATCTTTTCATGCCTCCTGATGTTCCCACTCCTGACGCATGCACAGGATTTTCGCGTGGGTGAGGTGCTTATGATCAGTAATTCGGGATGGAAAAAGACTCCGGACGGAGTTAAGCCATCCATACAACAGGACGTCATTAAAAAGAAACCCGGCATTCACATGGGACTGTTCAAGGCCGACCGCGGTGATCGCAACGGGGATTTCCTGCTGGCGTGTAGCATAGACAAAGCATCCAACCGCACCATACTGCCTGCCGGGAGTCCCTTTACCGATGAGATGACCTCCTTTGGAGACTCCGAAGAAATGAAGCCGTCGGCATTTCTTACTGACCCCCTTGCTTACACAGAATACCGGCTCATCGGCGCAGAGAAATTCAGATCGTTGCCGGCGGTCGGCCTGCTCGGCATCCATTACATAAAGGTGAGGGAAGAACGTGCGACGGATTTTGACCAGTTTGTCGTGGAAAAACTGCATCCGGCTGTGGGTCAACTGCTGCCTGATATGCAGTTGCTCTACTACAAAGCGGTAGCTGGTGAAAATGAAGGTACTTATATCACCATTTTTACGATAACGTCGCACGCGGCCCGTGAAAAATACTGGCCGGAGGGAAAGCCCGAGACGGCGATCCTCAAGCAGGCCTTTCTTCCGCTCAGGACCCTGGGCCGGGATCTGAAACCGTACCTTGTTGAAGGTTCTTACCTGGAGGAAGAAGGAGGGGCGGCAGCTTACTTCGAAAGTAAGGAGTGGACAGACTTTCTGATGGTAAGTCAATAGATAAACGCAAAATTTGATTTGTATCCTAAAAGTATATCATCATGAAATCCTTGTATGCAACCCTCCTGGCCTTATTGTTCGTAACCCCGCTTATGGCCCAGGAAAGGGAAGGCGCGCCGGAGGGTTTCGTTTCACTGTTCAATGGGAAAGACCTCACCAACTGGAAAATTCCCGTCGGGGATAACGGGCACTGGAAGGTATTAAATGGTGTGATCGACTACGACGCCGAAAGCGAAGCGAACGAAGGAAAAGACCTGTGGTCAGCAAAGGAATACAGGGATTTCGTGCTGCAGGTTGACTGGCGCATCAAGGAGACACCGTGGAAAAATCCAAGGGTGCCGCTCATATTGCCCAGCGGCCTTCACAAGATGGATGAAAAGGGTAACGAGATAGTTATGGTGGTGCCCGATTCGGATTCCGGGATCCTTTTGCGCGGAGTTGGAAAATGTCAGGCCAACATCTGGGGATGGCCGATCGGGTCAGGGGAAGTGTATGGTTACAGAATGGACGACAAAATGCCGCCGGAAGTCAGGCGGGGCGTGACACCTAAAGTAAATGCCGACAAAAACATCGGTGAATGGAACACATTTATTATCACCATGAGGGGCGACCGCATGACGGTTGTGCTTAATGGCATCACGGTAATCGAGAATGCGCTGCTCCCGGACATCCCGGCCAGTGGTCCGATAGGACTTCAGCATCACGGATCGAAGGAGAACGGCGAGTGGGTAAGTCCGCCGAGCCTGGTTCAATTCAGAAGGATTTACATTAAGGAACTTTAGGGGAATTTGACCATACCTCAATCCTTTATTTTTATTTCCCAATCTGTACGTTCAGTACCCGAAGATACCGGTTATTCTTGTGCCGCAAAAAAGCGTGGGGTCTCTCACAGAGACCCCACAAAGCCAACTAAACGGAATTGAATTGCCGGATACATACCCTACAGATAGTTGTTGTAACTATGGTCCGCCAGCCATTGGCGCAAGGGTTGCCAAACCAGTCCCGGTGCATCATCCGCCAGCATCAGGTCACCGTGACCGAAATCAAGAACGCGGGGTGTGCGCAAGCTTATGGTATGATTGGTAACATCCTGGCTTGAAGTAAGGCCACTGGTGTAATGTCCGTATGAGCCGAACGCACCTTCTGCGCCGAGGTATAATATCGGCACTGAAATCTGGCAGAGGTAATCATCGAAAGTGACATCCTCCTCATCGCACATGCATGCTCTCACATCATAAACAGTCTTTTGAGGCTGATATGGGGGCAATGAACTGAGCAGGCGATTCCACCGGGTTGGGTCCGAATCCTCTAATCCGATCGGAAAAGGATTCGTATCCTCAAATTTACCACTCACGAAATGCCATCCCGGCGCCAA
>DATBVZ010000685.1:0-5262 GCA_036515095.1 Cyclobacteriaceae bacterium
TCGCAATTCATCGAAGCTTACGGTTGAGTTACGCCTGTCTGGCTTGTCGGTCATTCCCTGCTCGCGCTCCCTGATCTCTTCCAGTGGCCGGCGAAGGTCACGGTTCCATTCCATAGCGTTCATGCTCAAATCAAGGTGCGCGTCTATTGTTAGCATCTGTTGATGTGTTGATGTGTTGAAGTGTTGAAGTGTTGAAGTGTTGATGTGTTGATGTGCCTGCCTGCCTTGCGCTGGCCTACTTACCACTTACTACTTACCATTTACTACTTACCCCTACCACCTCACCAGATCTCAAACAGCGCCTCTATCTCCACCGGAATGTTGTCGGGAAGCGAGCCCATGCCCACCGCGCTTCGCACACCGACCCCGTTTTCATTGCCCCAGACCGATGCAAACAATTCGCTGCATCCGTTGATCACAAAAGGGTGCCTGGTAAAGTCGGGTGTGGCGTTGACCATTCCAAGAACCTTGATGACCCGACTGATCCTATCGAGGCTGCCCAGATTGGTCTTGAGGGTTGATAGTATGGCCAGGCCCACCTGCCGCGCCGCCAGTTTGGCTTCTTCTGCATTCATGTCTGAACCAACCTTGCCAATGATGAGCGTTCCATCGTCTTTAACTGTTCCATGACCGGATACGTAAGCGTATTTGCCATCAAGCAGCAATGGCTTGTACACGCCTGCTGGTCGGGGTGCAGGCGGTAATGGAAGATTGAGTTGGGCGAAGCGTTGATCGGGTGTCATGGCAGTGAACGAATTGATTGAAGAGTCTTGAAATTTTGGCGTGTGCCTGTCAGATAAACAGGTTGAGGATCAGGACAAAGATCAGGCCGGCTATGGCAACAATTGTTTCCATCAGCGACCAGGACTTAATGGTATCCATTATACTCAGGTTAAAATACTCCTTGAACATCCAGAAACCGCTGTCGTTCACGTGGGAAAACATAAGGCTCCCCGCGCCGATTGCCAGGACCATAAGGTTAGGGTCTACCGGCTGGCCGGCGATGGCGGGGGCAACAATACCTGCCGCGGTCAGGCCGGAGACGGTGGCGGAGCCCATGCACACACGAATGGTTGCTGCTATCAACCAGCCCAGCACAAGCGGGTCCATCTTCAAATTTTGCAGGAGGCCGGCGATTTCCGTGCTAATTCCGCTGTCGACAAGAATATTCTTTAACGCACCGGCACCGGCGATGATCAGCAGTATCATGGAGATGTCTTTTACGGCGTCACCATAGATGGTCGTGATATAACCCATTGTCATATTCGTCCTTATACCCAGCGTATAGGTCGCGACCAACAAGGAGATCAGCATTACAATGTCGGGGTCGCTGAAGAACCTCACAATGTCGGATACCGGCCCCTCTTTTGGCATAGCCGGTGCTATGAATGTAGTCAGGGCCAGGAGTAGTACGGGGAGGAGGGAGGACAGTATGCTGGTAGTCAGGCCCGGGAGTTGATCGTCGGGCAGATTGGCCGGCTTAAAGGTTTCCAATGGCCTGGCTTCGATCTTTTTTATTGCCTTTGCAAAAACGGGCCCGGCTATGATCACCGTTGGAATGGCTACGATAAACCCATACACCAGTGTCTTGCCCATATCCGCCTGGAATTGCCCTACAAGGGCTGTCGGAGAGGGGTGAGGAGGAAGAAATCCATGCGTTACCGAAAGGGATGCCAGCATAGGCAGTCCGATATACACCACCGGCAGATTAAACCGGTATGCGGCCGAGAAAATCAGAGGTATAACAAGTACGAACCCGACATTATAGAACAGGGGAATGCCGATAATAAACCCGGTGATCATGAGTGCCCACTGAATATTCCGGGTGCCAAACAATTTCATCATTCCCGTTGTGATCTGCTGCGCGGCGCCGCTCTCTGCAACCAGTTTACCCAACATGGCCCCTGTTACGATCACGATCACGAGTGAGCCGAGCAGATCGCCGATACCCTTCTGAACGGACGATGTGATTGCGGTGATCTTCATGCCCAGCAGGAGTCCTGCCAATATTGAAACAATAAGGAAGGCCAGGAAGGTATTGACTTTGAATTTCGTAATTAACAGGACGAGCAAGACAATGCACATCAGAATGATAAAGAGGGACATAGGTCGGGATTGGTTATAGTTGTGGTTTTGCAAGCCCGCTTTCATGCGCACCGCGGCGGACTTGAATATCAGAATTTATCAGGAATCTGAATGATCCGTACGACGATCTCGTGGGGGTCTCCGTCGCTGTCAAGCAAGTGAAACCGCACCAATGGATTCTCCTTCTTCGTCTCACTTCGTACGTCAACGATCCGATTGTCCGGCAGGTATTTTTGAATTTCCTTCTGCAAGGTATAGAGTGCGTTGGCCAGACTAATTTCCAGCGGACTTGGGTTGTAGGTAGGCGTCTTCATAGTGTACAGGTTACCAGCGTATCAAGGCAGAAGCCCACGTGAACCCACTCCCGAACGCGGCCAGGCAAATTACATTATTTTCTTTAATTCTTCCCTCTGACGCTGCTTCGCTCAGGGCAATGGGAATGGATGCGGCGGTGGTATTACCGTAGCGCATAATATTGTTGTAGACCCGGTCGTCTGTCAATCCAAGCTTTTGCTGAATGTATTGGCTGATTCTCAGATTAGCCTGGTGCGGAACGAGAAGGTCAATATCCTGCTGCCCGAGTCCGTTGGCGTCCAGCGCCTCCCGGATGACCTCCAAAAATCGGATGATAGCATGCTTGAAGACCTGGTTGCCATTCATGTATACCTTGAAGGTTGACGTGTCGGTGATCTGCTCCGGTTGCCTTTCACTCCGTGGCCGGCTGCTACCGGGATCCTTCACGTAGAGTTCCTCGGCAAACCGGCCATCGGAATGCAGGTGGGTTGACAGGATGCCGGGCTTTTCATCCGATCGCAGTATGACTGCTCCCGCACCATCACCAAATATCACTGCCGTGTTCCTTCCCCGTGTTGTGAGGTCCAGGGCTGTGGATTGTATTTCAGCCCCCACTACCAGAACGGTTTTATACATACCGGTCTTGATAAATTGATCGGCAACCGACAGGGCGTATATGAACCCGGAACACGCATTGCGAATATCCAATGCTGCAATCCCTTCCAGGCCAAGTTCACGCTGCAGCAAAACGCCGGAGCCCGGGAAAAAATAATCGGGCGTAATGGTAGCAAAGACAATGAACTCAATATCTTTCTCGGTGAGCCCCGCCTTCTCAAGCGCCATGCGGGTGGCTTTCGCCGACATATTGGCCACAGTGTCCACGGCAGGATCGATAAACCTTCGTTCATGAATGCCCGTGCGCTCAACGATCCATTCGTCGTTGGTGTCGATGATCGTGGAGAGGTATTCGTTTGTGATTACAGTTTCAGGAACATGATGGCCAAGGCCCACTATCTTAGAATAGCCCATCTTTGCAAGTACGTTAAAGGGATTGCTAAGATAATGAAAATGTCCTGACCGCCGTGCGGGGCCGGGACATTCTCTTTTATTGGTTGATGGGCCAGTAAACCGGTCAGGTGGCTATTGGTGAAACCCTGTCTCTATGAATCCGAAGAAATTGTTTTTCAACTCCTGGTACTGATTTTCAAACGCGCTCAGCTCGGTCGTCAGCGTACCGTGCGCTTCCTGATAATCCAGCCCGGATTCATTGATTCTCTGGAGTGCTTTAGCCAGGCGGCTTTCGTGATCCCGCAGCTTCCTTCGCAATTCATCGATCACTTCACCCTGGTAGTACAGGATCAGGTTCTGAAAATGGGCCATTTCCTTTTTATCGTCCACGCCGGCGAACCGTTGGGCAAAGTCATCCAGCAGATGCTGAAAGAATTTCAATTCACGCTTCCACAGCGCTGTTGCTGAAAGCCATCCCAGGCATTGTCGGTGCATTTCGATGAATCCGGGTTGCAGGGTCTGGCTGGTACCGGTAAAGGGCATCGTCGGGATCATGCCTGTTCCATTTTGGTTTTACTCCGGTTCAATGCTTTCTCCAGCAGTCCGTACAGCTCATTTTTGAAGCAGAGGTATTCCTGTTCGAATGCCTGAACCTGACGCGCCAGGGCGTTATGCTCGGTCCGGTAACCGGATTCGTCCTGCCTTTCAAGCTCTTTCATCAGCAACCCGAGATGGACTTCATGATTGCCGATCCTTGCAGCCAGTGAATTCATCAGGTCACTCGAATAATAGTTCAGCAGAAATCGAAAATGATTGAGTTCCCGAATCTCATCCCGCAGGCACAGGTCTTTCCCATACTGGTCGATCAACCGTCCAAAGAAGGCCAACTCCTGTTTCCAAAGTCCCAGATCCGATCTCCATTCATTCGTCTGCTGATGTAGTTCCGGCAGACCGGTTGGCAGCATGTATCGCGTTGATGTTGACAATGAAGGTGTCATGACATAGAAATTTAAGTTGCGGTTTCATAATTGGCCACGTTCATCAGGCCCTGATGTTCTTTCTTTTAAGTACGTCGGTTTTATGGATAAAACAAATGACAAGAATCAGGGAACGGAGTGATATAACTCAAGGAAAGAAAATTGGCTATCGGGAGCCTGGCCCCAATGTGTTGCCGGTCCACCGGGCAAACTGGCATGCTCACCGCGAACAAGAGGGTCAGATCACTACGTTTACGATCTTACCCGGTACGATGATTACCTTCCTCGGTGCTCTGCCCGCCGTCCATTTACGGATCGTTTCGGAAGCAAGAACCAGTTTTTCAATGTCTGCTTCGGGCATGTCAAGGGCAAAGTTCATTTTGGTGCGTACCTTTCCATTGATTGAAATGGGGTATTCGAAGGAATTTTCTACGAGGTACTGCTCATCGTATTCCGGATAGGTTGCCTGCAGCACCGTTTCTTTATGGCCGAGAAGTTCCCACATTTCTTCGGCAATATGCGGAGCAAAAGAGGACAGCACGATCGTCAACGGTTCAAGAATAGCGCGTTTGTTACACTTCAATGCCTGCAGTTCGTTGGCGCAGATCATGAACTCACTGACCGAGGTGTTAAATGCAAACCGGTCTATATCGTCAGCGATCTTTTTGATGGTTTTGTGAAGAACCTTCAATTCTTCCTTTGTAGCATTCACCTCACTGACGTTAAAGACCCCTTTGTCATTGTGAAACAGGTTCCAGAACTTTCTCAGGAATTTATAAACGCCGTCAATGCCGTTGGTGTTCCATGGCTTTGACAGTTCAAGAGGTCCCAGGAACATCTCATACATTCGAAGTGTGTCGGCACCGTACTTCTCCACGATGTCGTCGGGATTGACAAC
>DATBVZ010000686.1:0-4132 GCA_036515095.1 Cyclobacteriaceae bacterium
TCAGCGGCAACCAGCCGCCTAGTTACAGGTATTATTAAGTGTGGGAAAGCGATTACAAGAGCAAACGGCGTTTACGTAACCTGGCCCAGGTCATGGCTACGCAGGTGGCTCTGCCTTTAAATGAAAGTGATGCGGCATGCAAAGAGGATTGCTGTTATGAATATAAAGCTGCTATCCTATCTGCGCTTACCAACTCTCTTGAAATAGAATTCCGAACCCGCCTCCTTTCCTTTTGAAATGCCTTCAATGCGGGCAACGATTGAATCGTATTGAACCAGGGTATAGATAATGCGTTGAGGAAAATCGTGCGTTTTGTTTTCGAACACAAACCGGTTGTCTGCCGACGATATAAGCCGGAAGGCTACTGGCTGTCCGTCGTTCTGGTTCCGGACAACCGGAATGTAAAAGATTCCTTCTGATCTACGTTTCAGCTGTAACTGCTCCAGCAGCACGGTATCGCTTTCCGTCAGACGGTAGCTTTTGCCGTGAAGGGTATTGCCGTCAACCCTGGCCCACTGTTCGAATATCGGTCCCTTGCTTGTTTCCATTTTCCAGATACCCTGAAGGAACTGCAGCTTACTGAATTCGGACTCTTGCTGTACGAAGCAAAGAAGGAGCGCGGGGATAAGGACTGTGATTGCCGCGACCCTTCGGGGGATTGCACGATGCCGTGTCATGGGGTAATTTTTAATAAAGCTAATTGGTTTTAGAAGGGATCGAAGGCAGTCAAAATAAAATGCTACCCACTACTTTCCGGATTCGGCAAAAGCCACAATCTCATTGAGATCCATCCGGTCGTTCAGCCGCTGGCTGTAATGCAGCTTCCGGATCACCAGGCCCTCATCCACCAGAAATTCAGCCGGCATTGTGCTGATCGATTCCCCGTCGGCCATCGGATGCACGGGAACTCCCTGCGTTTTGGCCTTGATGGCCGTTTGAATGAATGAAGTAAGGTGACTTACGGCCGACTTGTATGCTGAAGGTTCGAGGCCGTAACGGGCATACCAAACCTTTTCCGGATCAGCCAGTACCGGAATAGGGGATACCTCCTGATGAAAGGTGCTGCGGAGCAAAACCCTTTCCTTGGACTCGAAGAAAAAGATCATGTCCATGCCTTTGGCACGGGTTTGTTCGTGCACTTTTGTCAGCGCATGAACGCGCAGGTTACAGAACGGACATCCCGCATGCCTGAAAAATCCGATAAGGATCCTTTTTCCCCTGTATTCATTGAGGTCAACCGTTCTGCGGAAGATATCTGTCAATTTGAAAACGGGAGCCTGGACATTAAGCTGAAGGTTCATGGCTATCGTGTCGGTTGGGAAATGATCGGAAATATAAGTAAAATGAATCCGCGCAGCTGACTGCGGAAGTAAAATTTGTCGTTCACTTATCCGGCATTTGGGGGATTGGATGGCGGATTGGTTACCAGTTGATCGGTTGATCATGGCAAATGCAAGTATTGGGTTTTGGGGTACTGCGACTATGGATACAACGCTGACAATCTACGCGTGAGTGCCGCCGGATATATCTCCTGGTATGGACCAATCGCGCAGGCATCCGTTACCCGCGTCCGTGATCACGGGGTAACGGTTATGCTATGCAAATGCCGGCCTGGAAGAGAGGCGCAGTGGGTGAAGATTTTTCCATGGCCGGCGCTTAATGAAGCCTATTTTGTTCTATATTTAGTTACTTTTTCCGCCCGCAAACCACAACTTCATGCTGAACCCCATTAAACTTGAACATTTCCGGAATCTCGTTGCCCTGTCCGCCGCCGATGGCAGAATAGAAGACATCGAGCGGACTACCCTTCTGAAAATCGCTACAAACCAGAAGATCCCGTTGGAGCGGGTGAACATTATGCTGTCCAAAGCCAGCGAATATGCCTATCTCATCCCCCAGAATGTCAGGGAGCGTGAGTCTCAGTTGGAAGAGATGATAGATCTTGCACTGGTCGACGGGGTGCTTGACGATGCAGAACTTGGTCTGATTGCCATGGTGGCCGAAAAGCTAAAGTTTTCTAAGGAGGAACTGAATACCATTCTTGAGCAGCATTGCGGCTCCGGCAAGGCATCGTAGGTGGCATCCGCAGCAGCAGGGGTGCCCCGCGCTTCAACGTCATTCTAGGATTTACTCTGGTCAATCCTGACTTTGGCCTTTTGGGCGACCGACCGGTAAACGGCTTCCACAACCCGGATATCTCTGAGGCCTTCCTCCCCGGGAGCGATGACGGCTGTATTGTTGATGATGGCAAGCGCATCATCGTCCATTTGTTTTGCCTGTTGGTGAGGAACGGTTGCATTCAATTGCACGCCATCGCTGGTAACGCCCTTTATTCCGCTGTAAGCCTGGAAAGGTGAAAGTTTATACCATCCGCCTGCGCAGGTTACCATCAGGTCATTCATCCCCTTGCCGAAGCTGGTTTCGCAGGATGCTGTGACGCCACCCGGAAATTCGAGATCGAATTCCATGGTTTCGTCCACTTCCTTATAAATCTCCGGCCGTGTGGTGGATTGTCTTGCAGTTACAGCGATTGGCTCGAGTTGGGTACTGTAGCGGGCTGCGTTCAATGGATACACTCCCATATCGTACATGGCGCCACCCCCCATTTCCTTCTTTTGCTTCCAGTGATTCGTGCGCCCTTCACGATAACCGGCAGCCGCCTCGACCCTCACGACGTTACCATAGGTCTTGTTCTTGGTAAAGCCGATAATTCTTTGCGTGTTGGGTTCATGTTGCATGCGGTAACCGATCGCGAGCTTAACCTTATTTTGCGAACAGGCATCGATCATGCTTTGGCATTCTTTTTCCGTCATTGCCATCGGCTTTTCACACCATACATGCTTGCCTGCTTTTGCAGCACGTATGGTGTATTCCGCATGCATAGAGGGAGGGAGCACGACATAGACGACGTCAATATCCGGATTGTTGGCTATGCTGTCAAAGTTGTCGTAGTTGTACCTATTCTTGTCCGGTATGTTGTATTGCTTCTTCCAGGTTTCCGCCTTCGAGGGCGTGCCGGTGACGATGCCTGCCAGGTGGCAATGCTGCGTTTTTTGCAGGCCGGGGGCGAGCAGGTCAGTGCTGTAATACCCTAATCCCACGAGGGCAACACCCAGCCGCTCTTTGCGCTGGGGTACGATGATGCTGGCAAAGGCATGCTGTGTAAGGGAGAGTCCTGCTACTCCCGCCGCGGCCTTATGGATAAATGTGCGTCTGCTGCTCATGTCAGGATTAACTGGATATTGAACCAATGAATTACCAGGGATGAATATAAAGGGTTGTCTCTCTAAAACCAACCGTGATTATACAAAGGCCAGTCCCTCGTATGTCGCCCCTCCTGGTTTTCAATGTTGTGACGTTCTTTTCGGAAAGGACGAAATTTCAAATCAATTGTTGCTTTTGATAGCATATCATAGACACTTGAATTACAGTATTGTATAGATAAAATACAAAGTACTGATTCAAACCTAAAGTTCAGGGGTTCCACCGACCCAAACCTGACCACTTCAACCCGCCTGCCCCCAAGGCCAGCGCGATGGCAGACAGGCACTTCAACACGTTCATCATGTTGATAAATCTGTTGAAAAGTTGTGGAGTTCTTTTTTGAAATTTATTTGGCAGGCATATAAAGTCAAATTACCTTCATATCACCAAGTCGTCATTTAAAGATTTATCAGAGATCATCGGTAAACAAAAATTATTTCCTACGGGAGGTAAGAACAAAAAGTCCGCTGATTGAAGAGTGTGTTCACGTTAAGAATCCTTCGGGATACCCTGGTGTGGGTACAGGACCTTAAACAAATATCGCAAGGTAATTGCTGAGGGTTTAATTCTGACAGAGGCCCTTGGGGTTGCTCAGCAACTACGGTTGTCGGGTAACAAAGACGGGAGACAGGTCAAGCAATTGATTTTGTTTCCCGTTTTTTTTTAGTGTAATATTCTGTTAGGACGCTTTATTTGCAGCACTCCCGTATCGCCCGAACACGTGCTCCAACACCATGCGTTGTGGAAGAGACGCGATGTATCGCGTCTCTTCCATAAATGCCCTTATGTGGTCATCCCTTATACCGCTATACCCTATACACCTATACACCTATATACCTTTATACCCTTATACCTTTATACCCCTATC
>DATBVZ010000687.1:0-2112 GCA_036515095.1 Cyclobacteriaceae bacterium
TACCAGGACTGGATTGACCGTCCGGGGCGGTTTCGCTCGCTGGGCGACGGGCAGGTGGACTTTCAATCCATATTCTCCAAACTTGCCCAATACGATTACAACGGCTGGGCCGTGCTCGAATGGGAGTGCTGCATCAAACATCCCGAACAGGGAGCTGCTGAGGGAGCACCATTCATTCAGGATCATATCATCCGCGTGACGGAGAAAGCGTTTGACGACTTCGCTTCTTCAGCCAAGGATCAGAGACTCAATAAACGGATACTGGGACTAACTAAATGAAATACTAAATTATGAAACGTGTATTAATGATGGTAGCGGCAGTTTCAATGTCTGCTTCCGTATTGCTCTCCTGCGGTGGGGGTTCAAAAAAGGACGAGGCCAAATCGGACGACGCCTATGGCGAATACGAAATTGCGGAACCGGAAGGATCTGAGGACGCCACGGGATCAGAGGATACGGCTGCAACGGCGCCCGAGACTTCATCCGGAGGAGACCTTGTTGCCGAAGGGAAAGTGCTGGTCGATGGCAGCGATTGCAAGACCTGCCATCATCCTACCAATAAAATCATCGGACCGGCGCATACCGAGGTAGCAAAGAAGTACGATTTTACCGAAGCCAATGTAAAATTGCTCGCTGGTAAAATTATTCAGGGAGGAAGCGGCGTGTGGGGAGAAATCATGATGAATCCGCATCCGAATGTGGCGCAGGCCGATGCTGAGAAGATGGCACGTTATGTACTTTCGCTGGACGGTGAGACGGAACATTGATTTTCACCCGGCCTTCCAACAGGATCTGCTATCAGGGAAGATACTTAAAACACGAATACAATGAGAAGAAGAAAATTTATCCAGGCATCCGCCGCGGCTGCGGTGAGTATGTTTGCTGTACCTGCACTGGTTAACGCGGCCGCTAAGAAGAAAAAGATCGGGATCCAGCTCTATACACTGAAAGATGTAATCAATCAGGATCCAAAAGGCATCCTGAAGCAGCTTGCTTCCTTTGGTTACCTTGAACTTGAAACGTACGGATACAAGGATGGGAAGTTATATGGTCTGAGTGTTGCCGAGTTTGGGAAGGAAGTGGAGGGACTTGGAATGCAGACGGTAAGCGGACACTTCGCCATAGACGCGGTACGGAATGATTGGGAACGCACCGTTGCCGATGCCAAAGCGCTTGGGCAATCGTACGCCTGTGTAGCCTGGCTGCCCGAGCAGGACCGTACCCCTGACGGCATTAAAGCGGTCTGTGAAACCATCAATAAGGGTGCGGAGACCTGTAAGAAATACGGTATGAAGATCGGATACCACAACCACGACTTCGAATTCAAGGATGCAGGGAACGGCAAGTTGCTCTACGATATCATGCTGGAAGAACTGGATCCTAAGCTGGTGAGCATGGAAATGGACCTCTACTGGGTTGTTGTTGCGGGCCAGGATCCGCTCAGCTATTTTGACAAGCATCCGGGAAGGTTTGAGCAATGGCACGTCAAAGACAGGGACAAGGAAGTTCCTACGCGGAATACCGAAGTTGGAAGTGGCTCCATCGACTTCAAACCTATCTTTGCCAAAGCAAAAAAGTCGGGCATGAAGCACTTCTATGTTGAACAGGAATACTTTGCCAGACCCTCCATCGAGAGCGCCAGGATATGCATCGATAACCTGCGGCGCATCCTTTGAGGAAGAAAGGGTGAAGGGAGGAAGAAAGGGTGAAGGCTTGAAGAAATGAAATTCGGGGATCGTGGCTTCGACAGGCTCAGCCACCGGTAGACCGGCAGCACAGTTCTGGCTGGCTTCGTTCCCCACTTGAGCCTGTCCGCCTTTCGATGGCTCTGCCAACGAAACTGGCGGAGGGGGCCAGGGGGGTGTGAGTCGCTGTGATTGATGCCCAGGCTACAAGCATACATCAAACTGGTTGGCAAGACAGAACGTGTGATTTCGTTGTACAACTGGCACTCGGGCTTACACCCCCCTAACCCACCTCAATGGGGGGATGTGTGAGCGAGGGTGTGTGTTGAGTTTTCACCAACAGTCAAACTATGACTCGCATCGATCGAATACAACGTGCTGACCTTAAATTAATGACATTGACTGCCTTACTGCCCACTGACCTATG
>DATBVZ010000688.1:0-2756 GCA_036515095.1 Cyclobacteriaceae bacterium
CCTGCCTGCTGGTCGCACAAGAGCGTGGCAACAGGGGAACATCGGATTTTGCCGCGTGCAAACCGGATAAGCCTCTTGCACGGTGTATTTGGTTCCTTCCGGTTTGATCCTGTCACCTTGCGACGCGGCGCCTGCCCAACACAATTACCTGTCGCAATCGAACACGCCTACTTACCCGCGGCCTTTGTATATTGCCCGGTTGTTATTTATGGCCGAGAAATTCTGATGAAATGAAAGCATACATATTCCCCGGGCAGGGATCGCAGTTTACGGGTATGGGCAAAGACCTGTATGATGCCAATGAAAAGGCCAGGGGTTTGTTCCGGCAAGCCAATGAAATCCTGGGCTTTGACATTACAAAGGTCATGTTCGCCGGGAGTGCTGACGAGCTGAAACAAACGCGCGTTACCCAGCCTGCAATCTTCATTCACTCGGTAGCTGTGGCGCTTTCCGGTGATTCGTTTCAGCCTGACATGGTAGCGGGACATTCGCTGGGCGAGTTTTCGGCGCTGGTGTCCAGCGGAGCGTTATCCTATGAAGACGGCCTTCGGCTTGTTTCCAAACGGGCGCAGGCGATGCAACGCGCCTGTGATGTAAAGCCGTCGACCATGGCAGCTGTGCTCGGCCTTGATGACAAGGTCGTGGAAGACATTTGTGCTTCCATTGACGAGGTGGTTGTCGCAGCAAACTACAATTGCCCCGGACAACTGGTTATCTCCGGAACGATTGCCGGTGTGGAGACTGCATGCGAAAAAATGAAAGCAGCAGGGGCAAAGCGCGCCATCATCCTGCCGGTGGGTGGCGCCTTTCATTCGCCGTTGATGGAGCCCGCCCGGGAAGAACTTGCTGAAGCGATAGAAGCATCTTCATTCAGTGAACCCGTTTGCCCTGTGTACCAGAATGTCAATGCATTGCAAGCTGTCGATGTACGCATGATCAAGCTGAACCTGATTGCTCAGTTGACCGAACCGGTCCGTTGGACGCAGTCTGTACAAAATATGGTAAATGACGGAGCTACTCATTTCTATGAATGCGGGCCGGGTAAAGTATTGCAGGGACTCGTGAAGAAAATATCCGGGGCAGTGGAAGCGGCGAGTCTATAACAGTATCTTTTTGACATCCGAAGGGTCTTCGCATTCGGATAACAGTGCGGCAATGCTTTTCTGCAGTTCAGGATGAACCACATCGGGAGCAATTTCTGCGAGGGGAACCAGTGTGAATCTCCGAAATGGTATTCCGGGATGCGGGATGTCCAGCACGGCATCATGAACGATCAGCTGGTCGTATAAAAGGATGTCGATATCAATTATCCGCGCCCCCCATTTTTGTGTGCGTTCCCGTCCCATCGTGCGTTCAATTCCGGTAATACAATCCAGTACCCGGTAGGGATCCTTCGCCGTATCGGTCATGACAACCTGATTCAGAAAGTCAGGCTGGTTGGTTATTCCCCACGGAGCAGTTTGGTAAACAGAAGAGGCCTTTTCAATGCGACCGATCCTGACTCCTATCTCCCGGTGGGCGAAGTTAAGGTTAGCGGCAGGTTCGCCGATGTTTGATCCTAACAGCAGAAAAATCCTTTTTCTCATGGAATTGTCAGGAATCCGGACCTGCTTTTTTAATCGGTATCACTTTCCTTATTTTTGGGGACTTAAAAATACAACAAATGGGGTTTTTCAAAGCTATCCTCTCATCGTGCCTGGGGGCGCTGGTGGCCATGATATTGTTCGCGCTCCTGGTCATTGCAGTGATTTCCGCGATGACAAGTGAAAAGCAGGTTATTGTTGCCGGCGATTCGGTCCTTCATTTGTCTTTGGATGCCCCGATCAACGAACTCGAAGTTCAGAATCCTTTTAGTGAGTTGCCCCTTCCGGGTGCGGGTAGACAGAACATTGGGTTGATGCAACTGATATCGGCGATTGAGCATGCCCGGGACGACGAAAAGATCAGGGGTATTTATCTCGAGGTAAGCTATCCGATGGCATTCTATTCAACTGTCGAAGAGATCCGGCAGTCGCTGCAGGATTTCCGGCAAAGCGGCAAATGGGTAATAGCCTACGACGAAACAATGAGTGAAGCCGGCTACTACCTTTCATCGGTTGCTGACAAGGTTTATCTGAATCCGGAAGGCACAATCGAGTTCAATGGCCTGACTGCCCGGTTCACTTCGTTCAAGAAATTATTTGACAAGCTTGAGATCAAACCGCAGGTATTCAGGGTGGGGGAATTCAAGAGCGCTGTTGAGCCTTTCATGATGGAAAAGATGAGCGAAGAGAACCGCCTTCAGCTTCAATCGATGATCAACTCTGTTTACGATGAAATGCTGGATGGTATTGCTGAGTCCAGGGGAATATCGGAGGAAGAACTGAGAAGGATGTCAGGGCAAATGTTGATCAGGAACGCGGAGGATGCTGTTGCTTACGGGTTGGTCGACTCGTTGCTGTATTTTGATGAATTTGAAAGCCTGTTGAAGAAAAGGACCGGAGTGGAAGAGTCGGACAAGCTGTCCCTTGTAAAATACAGTCAGTATCAGAAGAGTTATAGTCCGTTCGGTCCCTCAGGGAATGAAATAGCCGTTATTGTTGCCGAGGGCACTATCCTGCCTGGTTCCTCTGAGGAACAAACGCAGCCGCTGGTGGGGGCAGACACGTACGAAAAACTGATCCGGCGGGCAAGGCTGAATGATCGTGTTAAAGCAATTGTCATTCGGGTGAATTCGCCCGGCGGGGAATACCAGTCTTCCGACAGGATATGGCGGG
>DATBVZ010000689.1:0-8131 GCA_036515095.1 Cyclobacteriaceae bacterium
CCCATGATCGATGATCTGCTCGCCGTATTATGGGTTCATCCGCAGGTTTACGTGGATGTAGGTGTCATCTGCTACGCCATTCCGCGAGCTGCTTTTCATGACTACCTGAAACGCATAGTTGACGCAGGCTTTGGAAAAAGAGTAATGTTTGGCTCCGATCAGATGAACTGGCCGGCGACAATTGAAGTGGGCATGGAAGCCATTGAGACCGCGGACTTTCTGTCGGGTGAGCAGAAAAGAGACATTCTTTATAACAATGCAGCGAGGTTTTTGCGGTTAACGGACGAGGAGATTGCAAAACACCACGGCCACTAAGACCACGCATGCCTGGAAAGAACGCTTACATGAAATTGTTCCGGCGCCTGTTGTTTTCCCTCTTCTTTTTGATCAACGCTGCCGTGTTTGGGCAATCTGTTTACCGGTTTCTCCCATCGAAAATTCCTGCATCCGATACGTATTTGTTTTATCTACAAGGCAGGGGCGTGACTATACCTGGAAATAATGCAGTCAATCCGTCTCAATCGGACTCGTTTCTTGCTGAACTTTTTGCAGGGAATACAGACAGCATTTTCCAGGAGGTAATTGATCACCCCTCAACCTACCGGCTGCAAATCATCTACACGCAAATAGACCGCGACAAAGATAACCGGCCAGCTTTTCGGGACTACCACTTCAATCTGGTTTCGGAATCCTATTTTAATCCGGCTTCAACCGTAAAGTTACCCCTTGCGCTGTTGTCGCTTGAGAAAATTAATGCGCTCAAGGTTCCTGGCCTCGATAAATTCACACCCGTTCAGTTTGACAGCGCCTTCACCGGCCAGCAAAGAAAGCTTGCGGACACGACTTCTGAAAATGGTTTCCCTTCCATTGGCCATTTTATCAAAAAGGCTTTCCTGGTCAGCGATAACGATGCATACACTCGCATGTATGAATTTGTGGGCCAACGCGACATCAATCGTGTGCTGCATTCAAAGGGATATCGTGACGTGCGCATCACCCATCGTTTTGTAAGGATGACACCGGAGGAAAATCGTCATACCAATCCGTTGCGGTTCATTGCAGAAGATGGGTCTCTTATTTACGCGCAGCCTGCCGCTTACAACGGGGACCGATTTGATGCCGGCCGTGCGGAGCAAATTGGAATTGCCCACTATGATAACGATAGCCTTATCAATGCGCCCATGGATTTCTCCATGCGGAACCGGCTGCCGTTGGATGCGTTGCATCAGATGCTGCGTTCTGTCATGTTCCCTGAGTCGGTTCCGGAAGCGCAGCGCTTCAATCTGACTGTGGACGACTATGTGTTTTTGCATCAGTATCTCTCCCAATTTCCAGGTGAGACTAATTACCCCAAGTACGATACTTCCCAATATTTTGACAGCTATGTAAAGTTCTTTTTCAGAGACAGCCTGCACCATAAATTGCCGGAGGGCGTACGGGTGTTCAACAAGGTAGGGTGGTCCTATGGATTCATGATCGACGCGTCATATGTGGCAGACTTCAGGAACAAGGTCGAATTTTTACTTTCCGCAACACTTTATGCCAACAGTGATGGCGTGGTGAACGATAACAGGTACGATTACAAATCCGTTTCACATCCATTTCTGTATCAACTCGGGCAGACCATATACCGGTACGAGCTGCGCCGAAATCGCCGATTTATGCCCGATCTCACCCAATTTAAGATCCCCTATGAAAAACGGCTGAACGACAAGAGGCATACGGTTAAGGATGTGGATAACTAGCGTGTGACGACAGGAAATGTCCAAATTTGAATTTCGCGGCTCCGAAAAAGTCATTGGACATATGCAGAAAAAAAAATGCCCCCCATGTGCCGTTTCCAAATTATTGACCTGTCCGAAAAACATAACTGCCAGCTCTTTCGTTGATTTCAGCATAACATTAGTACCTGTGAATTCCATTCTGAGCGAAGCCCTGATTCAACAATTCATTTGCGATGGATTTGTGCGTATTGACAATGCATTCCCTCCGGAGCTGGCCAGCGAGGGGAGAAAACTGTTGTGGCGTGATACGGGCTGTGATCCGGATGATCCGGCAACATGGACCAAGCCGGTGATAAGACTTGGGGACTATGGTCAGGATCCTTTTCGCTTAGCGGCAAATACGGCGGTATTGCACCGCGCGTTTGATCAACTTGTTGGTGCAGGGCGCTGGATGCCGCGCCATAGTCTGGGGACCTTTCCCGTACGGTTCCCGTCTCCGGATGATCCTGGTGACGCCGGGTGGCATGTTGAAGGTAGTTTTCCGGGTGATGATCCTGCCGATTTTTTTTCCTGGCGGATTAATGGTACTTCGCGCGGAAGAGCACTGCTGATGCTGTTCTTATTTTCGGATGTCGGCGAGCTGGATGCGCCTACGCGTATTCGTACCGGCTCCCACCTTGATGTGGCGCGTATACTTATGCCCGAAGGCGCCAGGGGTCTTTCGTTCATGGAACTCGCACAGAAGCTGGAAGTAACGGAAAGCCGGCCGCAGGTACTGGCGACTGGCAAAGCAGGTACCGTTTTCTTGTGTCACCCTTTTCTTGTTCATGCGGCGCAGCCGCATCACGGCTCCGTGCCCCGGTTCATGGCGCAACCGCCGTTACTCCCCGCGGAAGAATTCCGGCTGCAGAGAGAGGACGGATCATACTCACCGGTTGAACGGGCGATACGGCTTGGGAGAGAAGAAATGAGCGAATGAGTGAAGGAAAAAGAATTGAAGAATTGAAGAGAATTGAAGAGTTGAAGATGAATGATAGCCGCATTTATTCAAACCTTCAATTCTTCAACCCTTCAACCCTTCTTAAGAAGTTTGCCTGAAACTGCAAACGCAAGTCCGCTCACAGCAAAAGATTCGACAACGGACGTCCACTCGTTAACGCTGTTCATTTCGATGCCCCGGGGCAGGTGCAGGATTAGAAACCAGATGAGGACCATTCCTCCTGACAATATACCGGCAAGGGAGGCAGTCTTCTTGATCATGAGACCAAGACCGCCGGCAATGAGCGCCACGCCTGCAAAATAAGTCCAGAAAAGGGCGCCGGGTATCCAGGAAGGAACCAGGGTTTGAACGAACGGATAAAACAGAAAATGCTGGACACCGCAGATTATCATGAAGATCCCGAGGCAAAACCGCCCCAACAGAGTAAAATTGTCCGTCGGATTAACAAATGAAGAAAGTCTAGTAGAGATCCTTCCCTGGATTTTCGGTAATGTTGCAGCCACTGCGAAAGCACCACCGGAAAAAGTCAGCGCTTTGCCAGCCATTGTCAATCTCCCCCCCAATTCCGGCTCGGCAATAAGAGAGGCTATGTGCCGGATCAGCGCCCAGGCCAAAACCATCAGCCCTACCACAATCATAGCCCGGCGTCCCTGGCTGCGCTGGAAGACGGCAATGCCTGCTGCGACCAATACCAATCCTGAGAAATAAGCCCATAAAACGCGGCCAGGAAGTCCATCCGGCCATGCGGGCGCCCTTCCAATAATGAACTCACTGTAAATAAAATGCAGACCGCCCCATGCAATGGCCGCCATAGCAAACATGTATCGACCGGCCTTTACAATATCTATTGTATCCAGCCTTTGAGTAAGGGTTGGCGTGAATTGCATGGACCAGGTTTTGTAGACACCAATGTAGGGCAACCGGGCAAAAAAGTCTCCTCAAAAGCCAAGCAATTTCCAGTCACTTTTTTGCCCACCTGGATTTGGGGTGTCCATTTAATCGTTATCTTGATCGCCTCGCAGAAAAGAAATGTAAAATGAACAAGGCCATACACCGGGATCCTGTCACTACGACTCGGATATTTGATAATCGGACTGTGGAGGCCGATTACTCAACACTGGTTCCTATCCTCAGGCCGGGTTTAAGGGTACTTGATGTTGGCTGCGGAACGGGCGCAATTTCTGCAGGGATAGCCCATCGTGTACAGGAATCGGGTCATGTGACGGGAATTGACAACACCGAACAATTTATTAGCAGTGGCAGGGAGACCTACCGGTCTATCCGGAACCTGGAATTGGTCCATGCGGATCTGTTTGAATACAATCCGGAAGAAAAATTTGATCTGATTGTTTCTGCACGCGTCTTGCAATGGTTAAGCAATCCGATCGACGCGCTGAGAAAAATGAAAACACTTCTGAAGCCAGGAGGTTTGGTTTCTGTTTTGGATTACAATCACACGGCGCTTAGCTGGACACCTCAACCACCCCAAAGCATGCTGATATTCTATGACACTTTTTTAAAATGGAGGGCCCATGCAGGAATGAACAATCAAATCGCTGATGACCTCGCGGTTCTTTTTTCTGAAGCGGGCTTTCATTCCATTGAGGTATTCAACGCCGATGAGGTATACCGGAAGGGCGACGAAAATTTCATCGTGAGGGCGGGCATTTGGTCGAAAGTAGCAGGGCTGAAGCAGATGGTAGATGAAGAATGGATCGATGACGGGCTCAGGTTACGGGCGATTGAGGAGTACGACAGTTGGGTTGAAACCCATGCGGAATCAATGACCATGAAACTGAATGAAGTTCGGGGCAGGGCGTAACTAAAGAAATAGCTATGTCTATTGGGAGCCGGGATTACAAAATTCCCGAACAGACCCGGATCGGTCATGTTCATCTCAAAGTATCTGACCTTAAGCGTGCGCTTGATTTTTATTGCGACCTGCTGGGATTTGAATTGACAACCATGTATGGCAGGGATGCTGCATTTATTTCGGCAGGGGGCTATCACCATCATATCGGACTGAATACCTGGTACAGCAAAGGCGCCCCGCCTGCCGCTCCCCATGCAGTGGGATTGTTTCATACGGCGATCCTGTATCCGACCAGGAAGGATCTTGCTGTCGTTTATGACCGGCTGCGAAGGGCTTACTATCCGTTTACCGGTGCCTCCGACCACGGTGTGTCGGAGGCTTTGTATCTTGATGATCCGGACGGCAATGGCGTGGAGTTGTATTGGGATCGTCCGAAAAACGTTTGGCCAAAGAAGGCTGACGGCTCACTGGAAATGTATACCCGTCCGCTGGACCTGGAGGACCTCCTTAGAGAATTAACGTAGTCTGCAGTTAAACGATGAAACCGGCTAATACTGAAATCGAAAGACATTACACGCGAAATGGTCTCTTTACGGAAATTCTACGGTGTTTGAAGGCGCAGGGAATCGATGCCGGCAATGTAAAAAGGAAGGACATTGCCGGAGTGGATGAGTTCCACATAAGAGGTGCGTTGGTGTCAGCAGAGCTTGCAAAAAGAGCGGACCTTACGCAGGATTCGAACGTACTGGATGTGGGATGTGGAATCGGCGGACCCGCCAGGATGCTTGCCGATCAATTTCACTGCAGGGTGACCGGTGTCGATATTACGGCCGGGTACATAAAGACCGCATCGTTGTTGTCGGAGTTGGTGGGTTTGCAGGATCGTACGAAATTCATACAGGCGGATGCAACGGCGATGCCCTTTGGGGATAACAGTTTTGACTTTGTCTGGACGCAGCATGCGCAAATGAATATTGAAAAAAAGATCCGGCTCTACAGTGAGATCAAAAGGGTATTGAAGAAAGAAGGTACCTTCATTTATTATGACATCTTCGCTACCGGCGGCGGTCCGGTATATTATCCGGTTCCGTGGGCAGACAGTCCTGCCATAAGTCACCTTATCACGACAAAAGATTTGCAATCGATATTGACCCGGCTGGATTTCATCGAAGTTGAAACTATAGATCAGACCACTGCGGGAGCAAAGTTCCTGGAGGATTTGCTTGGCAAAATAGAAGCAGAAAGACCACCCGCCCCTGGACTGCAACTGATCATGGGTGATTCGGCTTTAGAAAAACTTACGAACATTTTACGGGGCATCCGTGATAGGGGCCTTGTGCTCCAAAGCGGGATTTACCGGATGGATGTATAGATCGTTGACTGAAAAAGCAGGGACACAGTCATTCCTGGTATTTCGTAAGAAATCCGGATAGCCCGGAGGTTCAGGAAGAACAAGTGGATACGTCAGGTATTTCACGGCGCTTGATGAAGAGACGTACCGTCATGAAGATGACAATCATGTAGCTTTACGAAGCACAAACCGGTAGTAAAGGCGCGAACGGTCTTTGAGGGTGCGGTGGAACCTTGAACCTGCGACACCTGCGAATTCCGAGAAGAGCTTTTGCCATTTGGCCGGGATCAGGGTTCTTATCCGCTCGGTTTTAGTATCGTTGCTGTCTTCAATGGAGCGGATCACATTATCGCTGATGTTTTCTTCCTGCAGGGTTTCCATGCCGGTATCTTTCAGTTGATCCCTCAGAATTTTCATATTCTTTGCGTTTCTGAAATCAACCATTAGGAAGTGTCCGCCAGGCTTTAGTACCCGCTTCACTTCGCTGAGAAATTTACAGACTGAGCCGTAAGCGTGACAGGATTCTACATTGATGACAACATCCACGCTGTTGTCGGCAAACGGTATAGCTTCGGCACTGCCCTGTATGAACTTCAGATTGGGAAGCGCGTGTATCTTGTTGGCCAGGGTCACGGCATTTTGGGCGATGTCGATCCCGGTATACGATGCAGGTCTCAACGATTCAGCAATGTGTCTTGCGCCACCTCCGCGGCCGCTTCCCACTTCCAGAAGGTGTTTTCCTTGCGTCGTTGTTTTTGTTGCCAGGTAATGATACATCTGCAGAGCATGTTGCTCCTGATGCACACGCGCGAATTGCAGCGGCTCCTCCTGATCGCCGGGCACATAGCCGTAATTCATGAAGTGCCAGTTTTCCGCCGGAATCTTCCTGGCGAGTATCTCGTAGGTCACTTTGGCGTTAAGTCGCTTGAACCAGGCAAAGCGCTTAAATACATAGATGATGCTCTTGATCATAGGTTTAGGTTGACACAAGTTTGCGAAACCAGGAATCGTTCAGAATAATTTTAGAGGGGGACGAAAAGAATAACTTAGCGGGGTTCTAAGTACTTTTCCGAGAGAGGGTAAAACTATCTGCGTATTCCGATCCTGGAAACGCTTGTTAAGGATCACGTCTTACAATATACGGTATTTAATTTGTATATCATACGTCCTTGCGGATTTGAATGAACAATGAATGAATATAAACTGAATTAGCACTGGCGAAGCCATGCGGCTGCCCGTTACGGGGCCGTGGTAACATGACTAGAGACCTTTCTGAGGCAGGGGTATTTGTTCATCGGATATTGTCGGAGACTTCAAACCCAGGCTAGTATTTCAAAATGTCATTCAGTGTTTTTATTGAACGCTGTAGTTCTGCAATTTCAATATTTCCTATTCTTTCAACGAGATGATCCTTTGAAACAGAGCGAATTTGAAACACCAGCATTTCAGATTCATTTTTCAGTCCATTCAACTTTGTTGGTTGTAAGATGGGATTCCCTTTATACTTTTTGATTTTGGTGGTGAGTGGCATTACAATCACAACCGGCAAGTGCTGATTCAAAAGGTTTCCGCTTACGATCACAACCGGCCTGAACCCGGCCCGTTCGCTGCCCCCGGATGGATTGAGGTTAGCGGACCAGATCTCTCCCTGCTTCATTGCTCCAGTTGTCTCAGGTAATCCTGCATTCCCTCTTCAGCAATGGACACAAGGTCCTCGTCTTTGTCGGCCATTTTATAGGACCTGATATATTCTGCTCGGTCAAGGTGTTCAAGGTACAAACGCAATGCATTTTCAATAAGCCTGTTCTTGGGTACAGAAAGCACTTTTGCCTTTTCGGTGAGCAGCTTGATCAGGTCATCCGGCAGGGAGCTGGTAAATGTTGCCATGAGAATCTGATTTATGAAACACAAATATAATATATAAATACTGAATGTAAATGAAATTGCACCCGGAATGAGTTTGATGGCCTTTTTCGAAAGAATAACATTTCCTACTAAATAGTAGAACAAATAGATATTTCCTCCATATATTAGCTATACAATTTAGTAACAAATGTCATATGAAGGAAACACGTTTAGGCGAATTTGAAACACCAGCATTTCAGATTCATTTTTCAGTCCATTCAACTTTGTTGGTTGTAAAATGGGATTCCCTTTATACTTTTTGATTTTGGTGGTGAGTGGCATAGCAATCACAACCGGCCTGAACCCGGCCCGTTCGCTGCCCCCGGATGGATTGAGGT
>DATBVZ010000690.1:0-4467 GCA_036515095.1 Cyclobacteriaceae bacterium
CGGCGAATGGAATCCCGGCAATGCCCGTATTCTTGAAGCGGTAGAAGTAGAGGGCAAGAAAATCACGAATGTCCGGGAAATAGGTTTCGGCAGGACATTGATCGTACCAACAAAGGATGACCTTAAGTTGCCCGCCGATCAATTCATTTCCCGTCAGAGACCCGCTCTTCGCCACCTCCGGCAAGCGTACATGCCTAACGGAGACCCTGTTTGGGTAGCCCCCAGAGCTGGCGTGGTCTCAGTTTTTATCGATGGCGTGCTACTCGAAGGACTTGAGCCCTCCGAAAATCCTTATTACAAACTGAATTATGTCCCCATCGATTTAATCGAAAATGTAGAGATCTACGAGCCGCTGCTCGGCGGGATCATGGTCTACATAACATCCAGAAAGACACCCCTCAGCTTTGGGCCGGGAAGTGGGATCACCAGCATGCTTGCACAAGGTTATTTATGGCCGCGTCAATTCTATCAGCCAAAGTACGAATCACCGGATTCAACCAACCTCACAGCCGATCACCGTCAAATCTTGCATTGGGATCCCAACGTCCGCACCAATTCCAACGGCGTAGCGGAGGTACGGTTCTTTAACTCAGACGGCGCAAAACGTTTCCGCGTAGTTGCGGAGGGAATCGCTAATGGCAAGCCCGGGGCTGGATGGTGGGTACTGGAGAGTGAGTAGGCAAAAAGGCGGGAATCCTTCAATCCTTTAAAACGTATGCCTCACAAACGCCTCCATGGCCTCGTATTCGGCGAGGCCCAGTTGGTTGTATGCCTCGGCGGTGGCGCGGTTGCGGTCTTCGGCGCGGACCCAGAATTCGCGTTTGTCGCTTCCGGGGAACATGGCGCTGTCCTTTTGCGACTGGTGTTTGAATACGGCCCTGCGTTTTCTGAGCAATTCATCCGGGCTCAACGGAACTGCCATCTCGATCTGGTCTATATCCCATTCCTGCCAGGCGCCGCGGTACAGCCACATCCAGCAATCGTTCATCCAGTCCTTCTTCTTCAGCCGGTTCAACGCCTCGAATATTGCCGAGAGGCATACCCGGTGTGTTCCGTGGGGATCTGACAGGTCGCCGGCGGCATAGATCTGATGCGGCGCCACCCGGTCAAGGAGGTCTACGATGATGCTGACGTCCTGTTCGCTTATCGGCTTCTTCTTGACGAGTCCCGTTTCATAGAAGGGCATGTCCAGGAAGTGGATCTGCGAATCCGGGATACCGACATAACGGCATCCTGCCTTTGCCTCTCCCCTTCTGACCAGCCCCTTTATCTTCAGGACCTCCGCACTGTCAATCTGCCCCGGGTGCTTTTCCTTCAGCGACTGCACGACCTTCTTATAAAATTTCTCACCGTCTTCCTTATTCAGCCCGAACTGCTCGTTGAAATCCCGGACAAAGTCGGCGAACCTGATCGCGTCATCGTCAAAGACGGCAATGTTGCCGGACGTCTGATAGGCGACGTGGACTTCATGGCCCTGATCCACCAGGCGGATGAAAGTACCGCCCATGGATATCACATCGTCATCGGGGTGAGGCGAAAAGATAACAACACGCTTCGGAAAGGGCTTCGCGCGCTCAGGCCGGTGGGTATCATCCGCGTTGGGCTTGCCCCCGGGCCAGCCGGTAATCGTATGCTGAAGCTCATTGAATACCTTGATATTAACCTGATACGCGGATCCGAATTCGGTGATGATGTCACCCATTCCATGCTCCATGTAATCGTTGTTGGTCAGTTTGAGCACGGGCTTATTCAGTTCCTGGCACAACCATACCACTGCTTTTCGAATCAGCGAGGCACTCCAGTCAATACTTTCCAGCAACCACGGCGTCTTGACGCGAACCAGCTCGGAAGAGGCAGCCTCATCGAGTACCACGAGGCAGTCGGCGTGCTTCTGCAGAAACGACGAAGGTATCTGGTCGGTGATCTCACCTTCGAGCGCCCTCTTAATGACCGCGGCTTTCCCTTCACCCCAGGCCATCATGATTACCTGTTTCGCTTTCAGGATGCTGCCCACACCCATCGTGATCGCCTTGTGGGGAACGTTTTCTTCCCCAAAGAAATCGCTTGCAGCATCAATGCGCGTTACCTGATCGAGTGTGATCAACCGGGTAAGCGACCGCTCTGAAGATCCCGGTTCATTAAAGCCGATGTGCCCCGTACGACCGATTCCCAACACCTGTATGTCAATACCACCCAACTCCCCGATCTGCTTTTCATAGTCCATACAGAAGAAGGAAACTTTGTCTTTCGGCAACGTGCCATCCGGTATATGAATATTTTCCTTCGGGATATCGATATGATTGAATAAATGCTCATTCATAAACCGGACGTAACTTTGTATCGCATCCGGCTGCATCGGATAGTATTCGTCGAGGTTGAAGGTGTAGACGTGTTTGAAGGTCAGCCCCTCTTCCTTATGCATTTTCACCAACTCGGCATATACGCGTGTGGGTGTTGAGCCGGTGGCCAGACCAAGAACACAGGGCTTTCCCTCGTTCTGCCTGGACCGGATAAGGGTGGCGATCCTGTCAGCAACAAAAAGGGACCCATCTACGGAGGTTGAGAATATTTTGGTGGGAATCTTTTCAAAAGATGTCAGATCATTGTTCATATTTTTGGTCTGTTAAGGTGCCAGGATCAATCGGGGCCAAATTTATTTAAAATAGCTAAAATTCAGCCGTGTTATCGGTAACATTTTTATGAACCCGCTCAGAACAACCCTGCAGCCCGGTGTGTCAAAGCACACATTTTCACTGCGCTCATCCGTGCTGACAGCCGGCTCCTGTTTTGCCGAAGCCATTGGCGCCCGCCTTCATGCACACAAGATTCCGACCCTGATCAATCCATTCGGAGTCATTTACAACCCCCACTCCATTCATAAATCTATCAAATATGCATTGTTCAACGAAGGCGTTCAGGAACTTACTTTTCTTGAGGCGGATGGCCTTCACCTGAGCTATGATTTCCATTCATCGGTTTTCGGACGGGATCAGACTGAATTGCGCCGTAAAATAACCGATATCACTGGGGCGGCGCATCACTTCATCAAAGACGCAAACGTGATCCTGCTGACCTACGGAACCGCGTGGGTGTATGAGCGCAATGACACCGGCGAGATCGTAGCCAACTGCCACAAGGTGCCCCCGAAGGAATTCACGAAGACGCTTCTTTCCCAAAAGCAGATCATCAGCTCCTTCCAACTGGTTCACAATGACCTCAAACGGATAAATCCGGATTGCAGGGTGATACTTACGGTCAGTCCTGTGCGTCACGTGCGCGATACCCTCGAAGGCAACAGCGTAAGCAAAGCCATACTGCGCGCCGCATGCGAAACGCTGTCACGCACCGGTATGGATGTCGAATACTTTCCGGCATTTGAGATCATGATCGACGACCTGCGCGACTACCGTTTTTACAAACGCGATATGATCCATCCCACGGAAGAGGCAGAAGATTATATCTGGGATCATTTTGTTGCCCGCTACTTCGATGATGAAACGAAGGACTTCTTTGCCAGATGGTCGTCCCTGCGTGCCGCGCTTGCTCAGCGGCCCTTCCACCCGCAGTCCGGTTCCCATCAGGCGTTCCTTCGTGAAACCCTGGCTAAGCTCGAAGCATTTCAATCCTTCGTGAATGTGGATAAGGAGATCGACGTTATCAGGAAACAACTGGTGAAGGAAGTGTAGAGGTTGCTGACGATTGAGGCCGGATAAATTTGAAAGTGCATTCTTCTAAATTTCACCGCAAAGACGCAAAGGCGCAAAGGACCGCAGAGAATTATTATTGGCTCAACAAAACGTTTCGTTTGTCTGGTGATTCCTTTATTAATCTTTGCGATCCTCAGCGTCTTTGCGTCTTTGCGGTAAAACTTCAAAGCCTTCCCTGGTTAATTATTCTCAACCAAGATCGTCAGGTACAGCCCTTGCTCATAAGCCCTTTCATCCTGGTGAAGGAAGTGTAGAGGTTGCTGACGATTGAGGTCGGATAAAATTTGAAAGTGCATTCTTCTAAATTTCACCGCAAAGACGCAAAGGCGCAAAGGACCGCAGAGAATTATTATTGGCTCAACAAAACGTTTGTTTTGTCTGGTGATTCCTTTATTAATCTTTGCGATCCTCAGCGTCTTTGCGGTAAAACTTCAAAGCCTTCCCTGTCAACTATACCCTTACAGGATCGTCAGGCACATCAACCTGCCTGCCCTACTGAAAGGCAGCGCGAGGCAGGCAGGCACATTTTCCGTAACTTGCAGATAAATGAGAATATCTACCGTTTTGACCGGAATACTTATCATATTAACCGCGGTCTTGCAGATTCAGGATACCTCAGATATGAATGACCAGCATAGTCATACGAATCAACTGATCAACGCAACAAGTCCGTACCTGCTGCAGCATGCCCATAATCCGGTCAACTGGTACGAGTGGGGTGATGCGGCCCTTACGCGGGCGAAAAAAGAAGACAAGCCCA
>DATBVZ010000691.1:0-3165 GCA_036515095.1 Cyclobacteriaceae bacterium
GCGCATCGCTGCACGCGATCGCCAGGATCGCCGCGAGGCCAGCGGCTCGACCGACGCGCCCCATGCAACGCCCCGGAACCGGAAAGCGATGGTCGGGGCGACTGGATTCGAACCAGCGACCTCTTCGTCCCGAACGAAGCACGCTACCGGGCTGCGCTACGCCCCGAAATATGGGAACCAGGGGCAAAAGTAGACATTCAACCTGATTCTTCCAGAAATTACGGCGAAAAGGGTCAAGTCAGTGACATAAATGTTGTCTATAGAGTATTCTGTTTGCTTTGCCGGTGTTTATATTCCAGGCGCCGATTTTTGGCATGAACCTTCAACAATTGGAATACATCGTCGTCCTGGATATTTACAGGAACCACGTAAAGGCAGCCACTCATTGCAATGTAACCCAGCCCACACTGAGTTCTTCAGTCCCTTTCTGTCCAGAACCTGCTTCTCCTTGAAGAAGGACACTGTTTCCGCGGCCAGGTTATGACCCGTGCCCGGCAAGGGATCGGAAGACCAGCACGCAGCTCAACTACCAAAGCGGTTCGTTCGAAACGCTGACGGCTATGATCGATAACGACTATGGTCATACACTTATCCCTGAACTCGCAGTGAACCCGAAAAGCCGTCACGTCAAACGCTTTCTACCGCCCGAACCCGTGCGCGAAGTAAGCATCGCCGTCCACAACAGCTTCGTTAAGGAAATGCTCCTTGCAAGAATGCGGGAGGCCATCCTGAAATCGATTCTGACCCATTTCAGGAAAATCGAAAAGTTTATGCCTATCAGGTGGAATTGAGTTGCTTGCCAAAAGTTAGCTGACCATTTTTGTAACTTGCGTCTCCTGTGCTGATAGCACGGGCGATGGTTTTCCTTCATCACTAGTTGAACGAACGAAGGACAAAAACGATTGCAATCAGAATGCATGTCAGAAAAAAAGTCGATAAGGTAAGACAGACCATAATCTGGAGTCTTACGAAGAACGTAGGCCTTGCGCCGGGCGATCACGGGGAACGCATATCCCCTCCTGAAATCAAAAAGATCCTGATCAGCCGGCCGAATCACAGGTTGGGAAATACGCTGCTCATCACGCCGCTTCTGCAGGAGGTCATCGATACTTTTCCGCAGGCACAGATTGATTTATTCGTGAAGGGGAAAGCGGCATCGGTTCTCTTGAGGAATTACGACAACATCAATCGCATTATCCAACTTCCCGGAAAGCCCTTCAAAAATCTTTTCCGGTACCTGAACGGTTGGATAACATTGCGGAGACAGCGCTATGATCTCGCAATCAATGCGGCATACCACTCATCATCCGGTCGACTCTCAACCCGTTTTGCAAGATCAAGATACCGATGTTTCGGCGACCCGGATGAACACACCCGGTCAAATCGCAAAGACCATGAGCATGCGGCAAAGTATCCGGTATACAGTTTACGAAACTACCTGAGCATGCGGGGTTTTCCGGAAAACAAAAAACCAATTGCACCGCTGAACCTCAGGTTAAGCGCCTCGGAGATTGCCGGCGGAAGAAAGCTGCTGAACACCCTCGTAGCGGATGATAAAAGAACCATTTGCCTGTTTACCTATGCGACAGGCGAGAAATGCTATTCAAAGTCGTGGTGGGATGAATTCTACCAAAGATTGACAACCGGGCACAGCAATTACAACATTATTGAAGTCTTACCTGTTGAGAATATTTCGCAACTCTCTTTTGCTATTCCGGCTTTTTATAGCAGGGATGTTCGGGAGATTGGCTCAGTCATTGCGAATACCGAACTGTTTATAGGCGCCGACAGCGGAATGATGCATTTAGCCAGTTCGGTGCAAACGAATACGGTCGGCCTTTTTAAAATCACTAATCCTGCCACATTTGGCCCGTACAACAACAAAAGCGTGTCAATCGATACCAATACGGGTAACCTTGACGACTGGATCAGGGTAATTGACAACATCCTTGTCGGTTCCGGGTTGAAGGATGAGTTGCATCAACAGACCGGCTTTTCTTAATGCATCAAAAGCCGGTCTGACATAAACGGAATCGCCCTGCAAAATGGGAAGGCTGGTATGACCGCATTCCCTTAGATTATCCGTTCTGTCATGAGCCAGCTGTTCCAAAACGGAAGCTGCGCAGGTTGATGCACGGCCACAGAATTTTGTTTGAAGCCCGCGAACGTATCAGCCACCAGCAATTCCAACAATTGGCCTGGCAGCTTTGCCAAGATGTTGCAGGCAAGAAATTCGAAGAACCTTCTATGGAACTCGATGCTGTAATCGCCGACTGGTACGACCGGAATGCGCCGGGAGAGCACGACCATTATACCCAGCCCGGCGACCTCTTCAGACTTATGAATGGATAGAATAAGAAGAATACCATCGGTACCATAATTGGTTCGATGGTCCGAAACGCGATGCGATCGAGTACAGGCAGACCTGCCATTCCTACAGGGCAGACGCGCAACTTGGCACCGAAGCCGCAAACGGTTTAGGAATTAAAGTGGAGGAGTTGATGGACAAAATACCTGCGCATTCGTAATTTAGATTGGTATTAATTAACCTAAACAACGAAAGGAGGCATCGCAAAGGATGGCCTCCTTTTTTAGTTTAGCAAGGGTTCCCGCCTGCGCTTGCCGCGGATGCATTGCACACTATGATCCTTATTCCAGCAAGTTGCGGACACTTGCGCCAACGCTTCTTCCGACGCCATATCCGCTAGCCAGCGGAGACGGCGTCAGCGTCGGAGCACGGGCAAAGGAAGAGCCTTGCTCCGCAGCGATTTTCCAGCTCCGGGAATGCGGCTCAAATTCTCCTGCCTGACCGAATCGGGCAGGAAAGGCTACCAGAAACAGCTTTGCCCTGCTTCTGCAACCTGCCGTGGGACCGCCTGCTGATCTCCAGAACAACTATTTTTCCGATTCCTTTTGTATCTTATTTGTAACCTTTCCTTTGCTCCCCGGTAACCAACTCGAAAATTGTCAAAAGCAGGACAAGCGATGACGGATGAATCGATCATGGAGGCCGTGAAGAACGGTGATCTTCAGCAGGCGTCTGTGCTTTTTGACCGATATCAAAAGCCGATCTTCAATTTCCTGGCGAGAATGACACTGGACCGGAATGTAGCGGAGGATCTCACGCAGAATGTATTCTTCAGGTTGATCCGCTACCGTACCAGC
>DATBVZ010000692.1:0-2880 GCA_036515095.1 Cyclobacteriaceae bacterium
GAATGAGTGAATGAGCGAATAAGTGAATGAATTTCGTGTAAGCATTGCCCCGGGTTAACCCCTGGTTGTACCATCCCTCCACCGAAATGGTCCCAGCCTCCGCGCCAAACCTTATTACCTTAGTAGCCACGGGTTCCCTGCGGACCTGACCTTATTACCTTATTACGTTCCCCACCGTAGACCTTTCTCATAAAATTTAATGAAGGTGTCATATTCTTCCATAAATGTAACCTTCTTGTGATGCTCGGCCTGGTTTAAAATATATTTGCAAACCTTATCAACATCTGTTTTGGACACGGAGAAGGCAGATGCCGACTGTTGCCAGGCAAACTTACCCTTACATAGTCTATGCTCATTGATGAAGTGTTCGGAGCTGTCGGCTACAATTGTCACAAAGGTTTCTTCAGATAATCTTGGTGATCGCGACACAAGAAAATGGACGTGTTCAGGATTTGCATAAATAGCATATAGTTTCGATTCGTTGTTGTTGATTATGCCAGTCATATATTTCTCGATTCTGCCCCGATTTTTTTCCTCGATAAGGGCCAGCCTACTAGCCGTCACCAGAATGACGTGTGCGTAGAGATTGTTGTATTCGATCTTCATAGAGAAAGGATAAGGTAATAAGGTAAAATTAACGGTATATCTACTGGCTACTAAGGTAATAAGGTTTTTGTTGCCTACAAAGCAAGATATATAGGATGAATCCGAAATGCTCACACCGGCCGCGCAAACTTCCGGGCCAGGCACGATTTTTTTCTCGATAAGGGGCAGGCTATTAGCCGTCACCAGAATAACGTCTGCGTAGGGATTGTTGTGTTCGATTTCATAGAGAGGGGATAAGGTAATACGGTAAAAGTAACGGTGTATCTACTGGCTACTAAGGTAATAAGGTTTTTGTTGCCTGCAAAGCCAGATATATAGGATTAATCCGAAATGCTCACACCGGCCCGCGCAAACCTTATTACCTTATTCCCCACCGTAGACCCTTTCCCATAAACGCTGCCTGTGTAACCGGGTTGAAGAGGGAGGCAAATGGAAGAAATACAACTTGGTTAACACTTTGTTCATTTCAAAAGTGCCGCCATAAAGCTTTTTCTTGAAAAAAGTTGCAGCAATGATGATGAATAAAAAACCATAGATACATTTGCCGTTCGGTGGCACAAATTGATGGGATGAGATGGAAGGCTCGGTGCCTCACACGAAAATGAATCAATGAAAGTCATCCACTTTACCGAACAACAAGAGCGAGCGTACCTGGACCAGATCTTACAGCAGCTGGAGTGGGCGCTCCAACAGGTGGACCAGGCGGCGAGACAATTCTCGAAAGAGTTCAGGCAAAATGAAGCCTACCTGTATGACCAGCGATCCGGCATGGATGATGCGGACCGGGTGTCGGCAGGTCAATCCTTTAAACGGATGGCTTTCCAGGGCGAGTCGGGCATCGCTGCGAAGCGAAGGCTCACGAAGCTGAGTGAATCCCCTTATTTCGGACGGATCGACTTTATACGGGAAGGCGACAACGAACGACTGCCGGTCTACATTGGCGTACATTCTTTTACGGACGGCGCGCCCGGTACGTACCCGATCTACGACTGGCGGGCACCCGTCTCTTCCATGTTTTATGATTTTGAACTGGGTAAGGCCTGGTATATGACGCCTGCAGGAACGGTGAAGGGAACGATCGAATTAAGACGCCAATACCGGATCCGGCGCGGGAAGATGGAATACATGATCGAGAACGCGGTAAACATCCAGGATGATGTTTTACAAAAAGAACTGAGCCAGGGGTCCGACGACAAGATGAAGAACATTGTCGCGACCATCCAGCGCGATCAGAACGCCATCATCCGGAATGAAACTTCGCCGGTGATGATCATCCAGGGGGTGGCCGGCTCCGGTAAGACCTCCATTGCCATTCACCGCATTGCCTTTTTACTCTACCGGTTCAGGGACACCATTGCCTCCAAAGATATTCTCATCATTTCTCCCAACAAGGTGTTTGCCGACTACATCTCCAACGTGCTGCCGGAGTTGGGCGAAGCGCAGATACCCGAGTTGGGCATGGAGGAGCTGGCCCATGACCTGCTCGACCACAAATTCCGTTTTCAAACCTTCCTGCAACAGGTGTTTTCTCTGCTCAACAAAAAGGAGGAAGGCTTCATCGAACGCGTCCGTTTCAAATCTTCGGCAAAATTCATCAGTCACCTCAACCGGTATCTTATCTATTTGGAGAACCATTGGTTTGTCGCAGCCGACATACGCGTCGGGCACACGCAAGTGCCCGCGTCATTCATCCGGGAGCGATTCAAAGCCCTTCAGCGCGTCCCCTTGCTCAACCGTCTCCCGTTGGTGATCAAAGAGGTGCAGGTGTATGTAAAGTCCGCTGTGCAAAGAAAGCTCACGGGTCATGAAAAAACGCGGATACATAAAACGCTGTCCGGCGCAGTGGGGAAAGTCACCCTGCTTGACCTGTACCGTAGCTTTTACCAATGGCTGGATCGTGAGAACCTGTTCAGGATGCATGGAAATGTGCTGGAGTATTCCGATGTGTTCCCTTTGATCTATTGCAAAATCAGACTGGAGGGGGTGAGGTCGTACCAGGAAGTGAAGCACCTGGTCGTCGACGAAATGCAGGACTATACGCCCATCCAATACGCGGTGTTGGCGAGGTTGTTCCAGGGCAAGAAGACCATCCTGGGTGATGCCAGCCAGGCGGTCAATCCACACGGCTCAACGGCAGAAGAGGTTCAAAAGGTTTTTCCCCAGGCCGATGTCGTGAAGCTTTTCCGGAGCTATCGTTCCACATACGAGATCACACGCTTCACCCAGCGCATCAAACCCAATCCTGATCTGCAGGCCATGGAAAGGCACGGCCCG
>DATBVZ010000693.1:0-3002 GCA_036515095.1 Cyclobacteriaceae bacterium
GCACCCCTTGAAGCACTTCCCGTCCCCGATTTCGATCCTGATTTTTTCATAGTATGATATTTGGTTTATTATTCAATACATGTCAAAGAATATGCCCGTTTGCCGGAGTGACTTTCAGACGTCCTGAAATAGTGAGAGCCGGCGAAGTTATTTACCCGACAGGAACCCGGCGCCAGGGAGTCCGGTTTATTTACATTAATTCGGGGGAATGAAATGAAGTTGTTGTTGTTATGTTTTCCTGAGGAGACTTATCCCCTATGTTCGTGGAAATTCCACAGTCCAAACCCCCAATCCTCGTCTTTCGGCGCCCATTGATCTAAGGCATAATTTTCACTGATGCTCTCTAAAATAACACTCCGTAATGCCGGTGTCTAAACAAGAGGATGCACTCGGGGCGTATACCAGGAAGAGGAACTTCGGGAATACCCCTGAACCCCTGAAAAATGACCGGGTTTCAAGGACTAGGCCGAAACGTCAATTTGTAATCCAGCGGCACGATGCTTCGACTTTACACTTTGATTTCAGGCTGGAGGTCGACGGTGTTCTGAAAAGTTGGGCAGTCCCGAAAGGTCCGCCTCAGGCGGCGGGAATCAGGCGACTAGCCATAAAGGTGGAGGACCACCCGCTTTCGTATGCAAAATTTGAGGGCACCATCCCGGAAGGAAATTACGGCGCAGGAAAGGTAAAAATATGGGATCACGGATGGTACCTGCCTGACGTTCAGGGAGCCAGCGACAAGGATATAAATTCCCAGATCAGAAAAGGCAGTCTGAAGTTCATCCTGCAGGGGCGCAAGCTCAAGGGAAAATTTGTACTCACGAAATTCACAAAGGGTGAAAGAGATCAGTGGCTTTTGATAAAGAGGAAGGAAGATGGGTCCGATACAAAATGAATAATACGGATATGGAAACCAAAACAAGAGAGCGGGATCGGAGGAAACTCCACAAGGAGGACAAGGAAAATTATGCTGTAAAGCTGGATGGGAGGAAGGTAATCCTCACTCATCTTAACAAGTTGTACTGGCCTGATGAAAGGATCAGCAAGGGCGACCTTATTTATTATTACACAAGCATTTATCCTTACATCATTCCGTATCTCAAAAACCGGCCGCAAAATTTGAAACGCAATCCCGGCGGAATTGAGGACGAGGGCTTTTACCACAAGGATGCCGGTGACGAGGGTCCTGCCTGGCTGAAGAGTGTGTCTATCTATTCCGAGAGTACGAAGCGTGATGTTGAGTATATCGTTTGCAACGATCAGGCCACATTAACGTATCTGAACAATTTGGGATGCATCGAAATTAATCCCTGGCATTCAACCATAAGACACCTCGACAAACCCAACTACCTGGTTATCGATATTGCCCCCCCCGACGAAAACTCCTTCGATCACGTGGTGGACATCGCTTTGATAATCAAGGAACTGATGGATGATATGGAAACTGCCTGCTATTGCAAGACCTCCGGTGCCTCCGGAATGCATGTTTATGTGCCGCTGGGTGCCCGGTATACGTACGATGAGATCAGGCCTTTTGCGCAGGGTATTGCGGAATTCGCAAGCCAAAAGCTTCCCAAGGTCGCCACGACGGAACGGCCGGTAAAAAAAAGAAAAGGCAAAATCTATGTGGACTACCTACAGAACAGCTGGGGACAAACCGTGGTGGCTCCCTACAGTGTGCGGCCCGTTCCCGGAGCCAAAGTTTCTGCGCCGTTGCAGTGGCCGGAGCTAAAGCATGGGATCCGACCCGGCGACTTTACCATTTTCAATGTTGCGGAACGTCTGGAAAAACTGGGCGATCTGTTTGACGGTGTATTAAAAGAAAAAATCGATTTGGAAAAATGCTTCGTGAAACTGCAGGAAAATACGACCAAAAAATGACCCTTCGCTTGTTTCCTGACACTGGCAACGTGTGGAAGTTATCCTACGAGGATGTTGAAATCCGATGTATTGCCGGGTTGTGGGAACGTGGATTCTGTCCGGATTCCGGCTCTCCTCTAAAAGTGGCCCGAATACTGATGAACTGATTAGAAAAATTATTCACTTAACGATCTGAATTATGTTACGCTGGGCTATGATTTTCTTCGTAATCTCGATTATCGCAGCACTGTTTGGTTTTGGCGGTATCGCTGAAGGTGCGGCTTCTATCGCCAAGATCCTGTTTTACATTTTTCTTGTGCTTTTCGTGCTGGCATTGATCCTCGGGGTATCAATTTTTAAGCGATGAAGTGGTCCCGGGAAAACTGCCAAGGATTCTCTTCGGAACCTATTTGTGAGGCCGGGGCAGCTTTTGCGCGGTCACCCTTCCCCTTGCGATGGCCATGCTTCGAAGAGCCATTTTTTTGTTTTTTCTTTCGTTCGGGGAGTTGGGATACATGATTTGCGGCGGTTCCGGAGTCTCAAACGTCACTGGCCTGGTTGCTTTTTCTTTTTTCATGGCTGAACTATTTTACGAGCTGACTTTTCCAAAACCATGCCGCTCTGCAAAGCTATTCCTTTTGCGCCGTTGCCCTGTAAACAGTTGGTAAAAAGTAATTTCTTTTACCGGAGAGGCAGAGGTAGGCCGCGAACTCAAATAAAAAACTGAGGTATCGTTCTACACCTGCGAGGAAAAGGGTCAACAGAAAGACTGCTTGCATTCTCTGAAATCCAACAGACCTCCGGTACTGGAATTTGGCACAAGTCTTTGTAGAAGATAAGTCAGTTATGTCAATATGTTTCACATCCTAAATAGTATCAATTATGAAACGATCAATTTTGATTCTGGGTGCCGTTTTGCTTTTGGGCTTAGCTTCGGTCAATGCACAAGAGCGCGATACCACAGCTACCGATCAATCCAAACCACCCAAGGGGATGGTGGAGATCAGCGCGACTGAAATACCTGCTCCGGTTCTGGAAGCGTTGAAGGGATCCGCGTATACCGGTTGGGAATCGGGTGATATTTATATGAATGAATCATCCGACCTGTATATGGTGGAGATAGGTGAAGGCGGAAATGCAAAGCA
>DATBVZ010000694.1:0-4815 GCA_036515095.1 Cyclobacteriaceae bacterium
AATCATACGCGGGGGCGAACACGGGTTCTTCCGCTGTGCCGGAAAGTGCCAGGGTATACGGAATAGCTCCCCAAACATCGGTAAGCAGCGAAAAAGTCCAGGCCCTCATGCCTAAACCGATGCCTTCGTAGTTCGCATTGGGTTTACCTGCGTCCGGTGCAGAGCTTTCTATGATTTTCTGAAAATTGATCAGTCCGCTCGTATAGAATTTCTCCCAGTTGGTGATGTTTACCGATGGCTGCACATTGTAGTTGTCACCTTCGTTCTCGTAGATATTCCGGGTGAGGTAACCTACCCACGACATGGCATGGTCGAAGTTGAGCCGCTCGTTCCGCGCTTTGTTTCCCCAGTAGTTGTCAATAGAAGTCTGGAGTGCCTGTGGCAATAGATATTGCGCGTCTACGGCAACGGGATTATTGGGATTAGTGTTCATTTCCTCAAAGTCGCCGGTACAGGAGAACACCGCAATGATCAGCATCATCACAGCCGTCACCAATGTATGTGGTATATGTATTTTATTCATTTTACTCCAGTTTAGAATTTCACATTGACGTTGAAACCGATGCTCCTGGTGCTGGGCAGTTGTCCGTAGTTGTATCCCAGGTCTGCGCTGCTGATCTCCGGATCCACATGCCGGGTGTTCTTATGGAAGATTGCCAGGTTCCTTCCGACAACCGACAACCTTACCGATTGGAGGAAGTTATCGGTAAACCATTTTTCAGGGAGCTCATAGCTCAATGAGGCTTCGCGCAATTTCACATAGCTCCCATCCATGACAGCCGCCTCATGGTATTGCCTTCCGCTGTAGTAGCTCATGAAGGTACGGGTAGAGGCTACCACATCGTTCGGAACATAAACCGGATCCCCTTCTGTACCGACATTCATTACACCGACGCCAATTACTCCTTCTTCCCTGCCGACAGCGCTTTCATCAGAAATTCCATTTTGGCGCGCCAGGCTGGTTCCCATGTCGTAGATATCCCCGCCTTTCTTTATGTCGATCAGAGCGCCAATGGTGATTCCCTTAAAGGTTATTGAATTGTATATCCCGCCTGTCCAGTCGGGCGTGATATTTCCAATCACGTGCTGGCCGGGAACAGTAGTCGGATAGCCATTCTTGAAGATTATCTGACCGTCGTCTGTCCTGGCAAACTTCACTCCATAAAGCGATCCATAGGGCTGGCCCACCCGTGCTTCCAGGGAAGCTCCGCGTTGCGTCCACAGCACGTAAGTACTGAGGCCGTCAGCCAGTTCCACCACTTCGCTTTCATTTTTTGCGAAGTTCAGGCTGACATCCCAGGTCAGTCCGTTAGCAAGTTTGACAATGGTGCCGTCCAGGGTTATTTCTACTCCCTTGTTGGTTATCTCGCCTGCATTGAGGACTCTGCTGTTGTAGCCCGAGCTCCTGGCTATATCCACGGCCAGAATCTGATTTTTGGTCGATTGATCGTAGTAGGCGGCATCGAGTCCGATCCTGCCATCAAGGAATCGCAAGTCAACACCAAACTCCATACCGGTCGTTATTTCCGGCTTGAGGCCGGCGCTGGCGATCTCATTGCTTTCGGAAAACTTGGGAACACCGCCATCCCAGAGTCCCTGCGGAAGATAGACCTGCTGCAGCTTATACGGGGGTGCATCGTTGCCCACCTGTGCCCAGCTGCCCCTGAGTTTGATCAGGGAGACACTGTTGCTGTACAGACCTGGAAACATATCTGTAAGTACGGCACTGAGTGATACGGAAGGATAAAAGTAGGAATTGCTTCCGCCAGGTAACGTACTTGACCAGTCATTCCTCCCTGTTACATCCAGAAAGAGGTAATCCTTAAAGCCGATGGTGGCAGAGCCAAACAGGCTGTTCACCTGCGATTCGGCGATTGCGCTTTCGTTGGTGTTTGGACTGGCGCTGTTGCCCAGGTTGTATAGCCTGTCAATGGTAAGCTGTTCCACGCGGGCGAAATCCATCTTGTAGTAGTTTTTTCTCTGAGTTCCGCCGGCTTGCACGATCAGCGAAAGGTTGTTGAAATTTTTGTTCATGGTCAGGATGAAATCGGAATTCGTCTCCTGGTTGCGGAGCACTTCCTCGCTGTATCGTCCGGCACGAGTCGAGCCCCGGGTACGTTCATAGCGATCCACATTTATTCGGGTGTCTGTCCAGAAATCGGTACCGGACCTTACCATAAGGCTCAGCCAGTCAGTGAAATCATACGTCACGGAAATAGAGCCAATGAATCGATCCTTTTCATTGGGCTGAACCAGGACCTCCTGCTCAAAGTAAGGGTTAGTGAAAAAGGTATGTTGCCAGTTGGGTGGTTCGTCATTGCCTGCAGGTTGGATATGGACGGCTTCATAGGCCCGGTAATTCTTCAGCTGGTTAAAGTTGGCGTGCCGATGATGCCAGATGAATACACTGGAACTGAGGTATCCCCGGTTGTCGGATCCTGACTTGATGTATTCGCCCAGCGCGGAAACTTTCAGGTTGTCCGTAAAATTGTAAGAAGTGTTAAGCCGGAAGTTGTTCCGCCAGAAGTTGTTATTGTGTACGATGCCATCCTGATCCATTCTGCCGACTGACAGGCGGAACGAACCCAGGTCATTTCCACCACTGATGCCTACGCTGGTTGATGTTGTTCTTCCCGTTTCCCACCATTGCTCCCAGTTGTCCGGCTCAGGTGTCAACGGGGCCAGTTCGGTTCCCGACCACCAGTGACGGATCAGGCGGCCGTCCATGGGCGAACCCCAGCTCTCGTCAGTGCCGGCGGTTCCCTTAAAGCCCTCCACCGTTCCGCTCCATCCGTCGGCATACCAGGTCTGTCCGCCGGATCCCCCGCCGTAAGTATTTTGAAACCCCGGCTTGACCAGCGGATCGTCAAATGTAGTGCCGAAGTTGAGGTCTACTCCGATCCCTTTATTGCCATATCCCGATTTGGTTGTTATAAGTATTACACCATTCGCAGCCCGGGAGCCATACAATGCTCCTGCATTTGCTCCCTTGAGGATGCTTATGCTCTCGATATTGTTCGGGTCGATTTCGGAAATACCTCCTCCGTACTGCTGATTTTGCTTCCTGTTAAAATTTGCATCTTTACGAGTGCCGTCCGAGCTATTCGCCAGGTTTGCCCCATTTGTAGTTTGCGCCATGGGCACGCCGTCTATTACGATCAAGGGCTGGTTGTTGCCGCTCACTGATGAAAAACCGCGAACCGCAAATTCTGGAGCTCCCCCCGGGACGCTGTTGGTTGAAACCTGCAATCCGGCTATCCGGCCCGACAGATTATTGACCACACTTTGCGTGGGCACTTTGCTGAGTTCATCCCCCTTAACTTCCTGGACCGCATAGCCAAGCGCTTTTGTATCGCGCTCCAGACCCAGTGCCGTCACCACAACCTCTGTTAGTTGCGTAGCATCTGTCTTCATGGAGATATCAATAACAGATCGTCCTGTTATGGGAACTTCTTCGGAGACCAGACCAATGAAAGAGTACACCAGGGCGTCCGCATCATCAGGAACACGCAGGGAGTATTCGCCATCAATGCTGGTAATAGTCCCAATGGACGTGCCTTTCACTACGACATTAACACCGGCAACAGAAAGGCCGTCATCCTCCGATTTTACCACCCCGGAGATGACGCGTTCCTGGGCCAGCAACGGACCACTCAGAATACAGGAAGTCAGGGTGAGAATGAAAATGTGACTTCCGGGAAATGGATTCGTAAAATACTTCTTCATAGGGATATGTTTAGGTTGCACAAAGACCTGCACGTTAAACAATACCCTAACCCCAGGGCAAAAGAAGATTTCGCGAATTCGAAATTTTATATTGACCGCATACTGTTTTGCAATAAATCTATATGAGAAATGCGGTATTTTCCGAAGTCCGTAATGAAAATCTGATTATTTCTTTAAAAAACGTTTACGGGATTTTTTTCCTGCAAACCTTTCTGATCAATCCTGACTTGAGCAGTAAGGATCCAGAGTAGCTGAGGCAGATAGGCTTACCGAAATGGCCGTTTGAAAGGATGGACTCTCAATGGTTGTCCGTCTTTTCTTTTCTATCAATCCAGTCGTTCGGGAATTCCGGCCGGCAGCGTGTTTCATTTCGTCGCCTGACTGAGGTGTAAAAAATAATGTCTTTATACCAATTTTAAGTTGGCCTGAAATGGGACGCTGAATCAATACCCAAAGGTACCTGGAATAGGGTAACGAATGAAGGGCGAAGTAAATTTTCTTCCATATGGAGCAGGGCAAGTCGCATGTGAAGAAAATTCCAAAAAAAATATTTTTGGAAAGCTATAAAATCTATTTCGATTGCGCAGCGATTGAAAACGTTTGTGTGGAATTCTTGTACAAATGTATCGCCGGTGAGGCTTTCAATTACCAATTCAATTTGCCTATATTTATAAACGATGCAGTTGCATTCAACCCGTTGGAGCTGCTGCATTTTTGAACATCATTTTGCTTTAGGGGTTAGTAGCAGGGACTGATAGCAGTTCCGGGATGAATGCTGTCAGGCATTTGCCTGACATTTCCACTGGACTAACCATTCTGCCTGAGCCATGATAGCCATTTCTATTATCCTTCACTAGTAACTCCGCCTGAAACGTTCTCGCCCCAGGGGTGATGTATTTGCGTTTCACTTGATTTCCTTGTATGCGATCCAGACCTGTTACGAAGGAGATTAACCTCCTTAAAGCAGGAACTGCTTCTGCAGTAACTAATGATCCTAAACAATTCAATCAAATCCCAACTTCAATCGTATGAAAAAATTTACCCAGAACAGAAGAGAATGGCTCAGGCAAAGTGCTTTTCTTACCGGCG
>DATBVZ010000695.1:0-8265 GCA_036515095.1 Cyclobacteriaceae bacterium
TGCGCGGTGGACGTACTGAAGAACACAACGGAAGTATTGCATCGGTTTCCGGACTATAGCTGATTCCGAATCAGTCAGAGGAATTGGCCGATTGGGGTGAAGGGGAGATTAAATGCATCGGCTACTGCCTTATACACTACCTGACCCTGAATAATATTCAGGCCGCACTTCAGGTCTTCATTATCCTGGCAGGCTTTCACCCACCCGTAATTGGCAAGTTTGACGGCATAGGGGAGTGTGGCATTTGTCAATGCAAGGGTAGACGTGTAGGGAACAGCGCCCGGCATGTTGGCAACGCAGTAGTGAACAACGTCATCAATGAGATACGTGGGGTTCTCGTGGGTCGTCGGCGTACATGTCTCAATGCACCCTCCCTGATCAACGGCGACATCGACAAGTACGGTGCCGGGCCGCATGCTGGTGAGCATATCCCGCGTGATCAAGCGTGGGGCCTTGGCGCCGGGTATTAAAACGGCGCCCACGATCAGGTCATGATCCGTGATCAGTTGCCTGATCGTATATTCGTTGGAAACGAGTGTTCTTACATTTTTTGGCATCACGTCATCGAGGTAGCGCAGGCGAGCGAGGTTGACATCCACTACCGTTACGTCCGCCCCCATACCTGCCGCGATTTTCGCCGCATTGGCACCTACAACGCCGGCGCCAAGTATGAGCACTTTAGCAGGCTTCACTCCAGGCACACCGCCGAGGAGTACTCCACGCCCCTTGTGTGGCTTTTCAAGGTACTTCGCGCCCTCCTGAATGGCCATCCGGCCAGCCACCTCCGACATGGGGATTAACAGGGGCAGACTTCCATCGGACTTTTCCACGGTCTCGTAACTGAGACAGATAGCCCCGCTGTCAATCATAGCCCGCGTTAACGGTTCATTGGATGCAAAATGAAAATACGTAAAGACCAACTGGTTATTTCGTATCAGGCTGTACTCCTGCTCAACAGGTTCCTTTACCTTCATGATCATATCAGCCTTTCCGAACAGCTCCCCGGCTGAATCCAGTGTCCGGGCGCCAGCACCCCTGTATTCATCGTCAGAGAACCCGCTACCGGCACCTGCAGAAGTCTCGATATAAACCTGGTGGCCGCGTTTCACAAGCTCCTTGGTGCCTGCCGGTGTCAGGGCGACCCGGTTTTCATTATTTTTGACTTCCGTGGGGACTCCTATTACCATAACTAACGTTTAATAGGCAACAAATATAACAAGCTGTTTTGTTGCTTCGCCGGAATTGGAAAATTTATGAACAAAAACGGACGGTATGCATTCTACGGCACCCTTCGGCATGGAATAGAATACCATTCTATTTACACAAAGGGAATGGACTTTCTTCAGTCCGTATTACTAAGGGGATACCGGCTGTATTCCCTGGGCGACTATCCCTATGCCGTCCGCTCCGATTCCGGTTGTATTGTTGCGGACCTTTACAAAGTCAACGATCCGGAAATCAGTCTGTCAATCCACCTGATGGAACTCGAGGCGGGATATTACTATGATGAAATTATTATCGATTCACTTTCGTTTGGGATATATCTGTTTGAAAGCCCGTCGCCCGGGGATGAGGAGATCCGATCGGGGGATTGGGTCCGGTATGTCGCCGAAAATGGCTTTTGAAAGCAGGGATGTATTGCCTATTTTTGATCCTAACGGTTGTTCAGCCCATTCAATCTCAAAACATTGAACGAGTTAAAGGAAGCAAAGACCAAGTATTCCCAGGCCAAAATCAAAGAGATTTTGGCTGACTTTCGGCTGGCGGTTGAAAGTCGGGAGGCGAGTCTTTTGGGCAGAAAGGAAGTGTTTATGGGCAAGGCCAAATTTGGAATATTTGGCGACGGGAAAGAGGTAGCTCAGATTGCAATGGCCAAGGTTTTCAGAAAAGGAGACTTTCGGGCGGGATACTACCGCGATCAGACCTTCGCTTTTGCCATTGGCGACATGACCGTGCAACAATACTTCGCACAACTTTACGCGCACACCGATGTCAAGGCCGATCCCGCTTCTGCGGGCCGTCAGATGAACGGGCATTTTGCAACCCGCATGCTCGATGATAAGGGCAAGCTGAAGAATCTCACCGAACAATATAACGTAACAGCAGACATATCGCCGACGGCAGGGCAAATGCCCAGGCTGCTTGGACTTGCATACGCCTCCAGGCTGTTTCGCGAAAATCCCCTTCTCAGGGATTACACACACTTGTCTGAAAATGGTAATGAAGTCGCCTTTGGAACGATCGGCAACGCCTCAACATCAGAAGGCCTATTCCTTGAAGCCATGAATGCTGCGGGTGTGATGCAGGTGCCCATGTTGATCTCAATATGGGATGATGCGTATGGCATTTCAGTACCTCAGGAGTTTCACACTACAAAAGGCAGCATTTCCAGGGCACTGTCCGGCTTCCAGCGCACGGCTACCGAAAAGGGATTTGAGATACTCACGGTTAAAGGATGGGACTATTCGGGCCTGATTGAAGTCTATCAGAAAGCGGAGAAGATCTGCCGGCAGGAACACGTGCCGGTTATGGTTCACGTCGAAGACATGACACAGCCCCAGGGGCATTCAACATCCGGTTCACACGAAAGGTATAAGCCGGCAGAACGGCTGGCCTGGGAGGCGGAGCACGACTGTATCCGCAAGATGCGCCAGTGGATAATTGATGAAGTCATGGTCCTGCCCGAAGAAGTGGATGCATTGGAGAAGGAGGCACGCCTGTCGGCGAGAGCCGCAAAGGACAGGGCATGGAAATCCTTTATGGATGATGTCAGGAAGGATCAGCGGATTGTTTCAGGATTGCTGGAAAAGGCGGCCAGCGAAAATATCAGGCGACCTATCATGGTACAAATCAAACATGACCTGGCAAGAACAATTAATCCGGTCCGTCAGGACACGATCAAGGCCGCCAAAAAGGCGCTGCGTAATCTGGTCGATGAACCCTGTGATGTCAGGGATGAATTGATACGATGGGTCGAACAGGCCGAGAACGACAATCACGATCGTTATAGCTCACACCTTTATAGCGAGTCGGAAGAGTCCGCATTAAGCGTACTCCAGGTAGAACCGGTATACAGTGAGTCTTCGCCGCTGGTGGACGGACGGGAAGTGCTGCGCGATTGTTTCGATGAAGCGCTGAAACGCGATGCCAGGGTATTTGCGTTGGGTGAAGATGTGGGGAAGATTGGTGATGTTAACCAGGGATTTGCCGGCCTTCAGAAAAAGCACGGCGAACTCCGGGTCACCGATACCGGCATCCGCGAGCCGACCATCATCGGGCAGGGAATTGGCGCAGCCATCAGGGGGCTTAAGCCGATAGCCGAAATTCAGTATCTGGATTACTTGATCTATGCCCTTCAGACCCTCTCGGACGATCTGGCCTGTCTTCAATACCGCACGAAAGGAGGTCAAAAGGCCCCGGTGATAATTCGCACAAGGGGTCATCGCCTGGAAGGTATATGGCATGCCGGCTCGCCAATCGGTATGATACTGCACAGCCTTCGCGGAATTTATGTTCTCGTGCCACGCAACATGACCCAGGCGGCCGGGTTTTACAATACGATGCTGAGGTCAGACGACGCTGCTATTATTATTGAATGTCTGAATGGCTACCGGTTGAAAGAGCGACTACCGGACAATATTGGAGAGTTTACGGTGCCGCTGGGCGTACCCGAGAGAATCCGCGAAGGTAGTGACGTCACCGTTGTTACCTATGGTTCAATGTGCCGTATAGTTATGGAGGCCGCGGATGAACTTGCAATCGCGGGGATCTCATGCGAGGTCATTGACGTACAGACGCTGCTTCCCTTTGATATTCACCATACCATTGCAGAGTCAGTGAGGAAGACCAGCAGGGTCGTATTTGCAGATGAAGATGTTCCGGGAGGCGGATCCGCATTTATGATGCAGCAGGTGGTGGAGGTGCAGAATGGATACCGGTATCTGGATGCGGCGCCGGTTACCATAGCCGCAAAAGAACACCGTCCTGCCTATGCGTCAGACGGCGATTATTTTTCAAAGCCCAATCCGGATGAGGTCTTTGAAAAGATCTATGCCCTCATGAGGGAAAGCGACCCCCGGAAATTTCCGCCACTATACCGATAATAGCCCGGTCTGCTAGCCCTTGCGGATGTCGTTAAGGGTAAACTGTGGTGTTTCGATTATGTTGCTTTGATGCAATGCGCGGTCCCAGATGGTGATCCGCAGCTTCAGGGTTTTGATACTGAACAGCTGGAGAAAACCAATGGACGTCATGCCATAGCGAAGGGTGCCTTCAACTGCCCTGGTCTTGTCTTCCAGTATGGGGAACCTGGAGTCAAAATCAGTCCCGCAATCAATTTCTGTCCAGTCGAATTCGGTGAAACTACCGTCATTGTTCTGGACCAACCAGTCGACACGGATGTTATTGTGGTAGAGATTCGGCTTGTAATAAAAGGTGTCGAGTACGATATAAATATCAGGAAGGTCGGTTGATGCAACGAGTGTATCCTTAATGTTATAGGATGCGTCAATGATGTGGCCGTCTTCTTCGCTGATGTATATCGAATCATACTTGTAATAAGCAGTATCCGGACTTCCCGCATTAAAATAGCGGTATTTACAGCTGTCCGTACTGAAGGCAGGGAGGTAAAGGTAATTTGGATTGTTGCGGGTTCTGACGGTCGCCAGTTTGCCCTGTTCTCCCGAGATTTTGACCATCGGCGGAATATCCGAATAACGGACCTCTTCGGAAATCCGGAGGAATCCGCCTGTTCCATCTTCCAGAAAGTAATTGGAATCGTGGTAGGGATCGCTGATGTCGGAAGCGCCGCTCAGGCCAAGATCCCCATCACCGTCTTTGAAGTCTATATATAATATCACCGAATCCGGCTCGGAAAAACCACCTACTTCAATAAATTCGATCCTTTGATACTCAATTTGCGGAACGACCGAATATTGAGGTGGGTCAAAACAGGAACTCAACACTACCACCAGCAACGCCGGGACTGACAGCCTCTCTAGTATTTTCATGACACCCAAATAACGCTTAAATTACGAAACGCGTGGACACTTTTAAAGGATTTGAAGCACAATTGTATGCTGTAAACGACCATTCCTTTGAGAATATTGCACTCTCCCTGTTTCGATACCAGTCAGCGAGCAACGACCTCTACCGCCGTTATATTGGTCATCTCGGCGTTGATCCCGGGCAAATTATTTCTCTGAATCAAATCCCCTATCTGCCGATATCCTTGTTCAAGCGGCATCGCATTCAAACGGGAACCTGGACGGCAGAAAAGGAGTTTTGCAGCAGCGGCACCACGGAAGGGACCGTAAGCAGGCATTACATTCGCGATTTTCAATTCTACCTCAGGAACGCAAGGAGGTGCTTTGAGCATTTCTTTGGTGATCCTGCGGGATATCATTTCCTGGCATTGCTTCCATCATACCTGGAACGCTCGGAATCCTCCCTGGTGGCAATGATGCACTATTTCATTGAAGAAAGCAGGTCGCCGCATTCGGGGTTCTATCTTCACAATTATGAAAAGCTGATTCGCGATGCGGAAGCGCTTCGGCACGGCAACCGCACCGTCATGGTTTGGGGCGTTGCATTCGCATTGCTGGATCTGGCAGAGCGATTCCAGCCTGACTTAAGCCATAGTCTGGTTATAGAAACAGGTGGAATGAAAGGGCGAAGACCAGAGATAACGCGCAACGAATTGCACCAAATCCTTCGAAAAAGTCTTAATGTGGGAAAAATACGTTCTGAATATGGGATGACCGAACTCCTGTCACAGGCCTACAGTATGGAAGAAGGGGCCTTTTTTTGCCCTCCCGGGCTAAAAGTGGTTGTCAGGGACGTAACGGACCCGCTTGAGAAAGGAATTCATCGGCCAGGGGCCCTGAATTTTGTGGATTTGGCCAATTTTCACAGCATTGCGTTCGTGGAAACCGAGGATTTGGGCGAAATCCACAATGACGGATCGTTTTCCGTCGTTGGTAGATTGGACAATTCCGATGTTCGTGGCTGCAATTTACTGGTCAACCAGTAGTTTGGCACAGCTACCGGCACGACTTGGTTTGATATTTGATTAGGGTTAAAAAGAGTTTTAATTTTGTTTAAAATCAACATTACTTCTATGAAAAGGGTAATCATTTTAATTCTGGTCACTGCATTTTTAGGGGCTTGCAGTCAGTACACGTGTCCCACTTATACCAAGCACGAGCAGAAGAGCGAGCCGGCCGCACACAGGATCTGATTGTCAGAGAAATCGTTCAACATCAGCCTGTGTGACCTGGTCGCCGCTCATAATCACGAGTCGTTCCACAACATTGCGAAGTTCCCGGATATTTCCGGGCCAGCTATGTTGGGAAAGTTTCAACAGTCCGTCCGCCTGAATACTTTTCTTCTTCGTACCATATTCTTCCGCAATATCTTCCAGGAACCGGTCAACCAGTAACGGGATGTCCTCCTTGCGGTCTGCCAATGACGGAACTTTAATAACGATCACACTGATCCGGTGGTAAAGGTCTTCCCGGAAGGTCTTGTTTGCAATTTCCTCTTTCAGGTCTTTGTTGGTGGCGGCAAGAACCCGCACGTTGACGGTGATCTCCTTATCACCGCCCACCCGGGATATCTTGTTTTCCTGCAGGGCGCGTAATACCTTCGCCTGCGCCGACAAGCTCATGTCGCCGATCTCATCGAGAAACAGGGTTCCTCCTTCCGCTTGCTCGAACTTCCCTATACGCTGCCTCACAGCAGAGGTGAAGGAACCTTTTTCGTGTCCGAATAATTCGCTTTCGATCAGTTCCGACGGAATGGCAGCGCAGTTTACCTCGACCATCGGCTGATTTGCCCGGCTGCTCTTTTCATGGATGGCCCTTGCCACAAGTTCCTTTCCACTGCCGTTGGGACCGGCGATAAGCACGCGTGCATCGGTGGGCGCCACTTTGTCAATCATTTCAAGTACCTGCATCAGTTTGGGAGACTCACCGATAATATCAAAACGTTTTGATATTTTCTTACGAAGTGACCGGGTTTCCTGTACAAGGGTTGACTTATCCAGCGCATTGCGAAGGGTGATTTCGAGGCGACCCAGGTCAAAGGGTTTTTGCAGAAAATCGAACGCTCCTTTTTTCACAGCCTCCACCGCGATGTCAATGGTGCCGTGCGCGGATATGATTATGAAGTTGGTGCCAATGCCTTTGCCTTTTGCTTTCTCAAGAACTTCAAGGCCATCCATTTTCGGCATCTTTATGTCGCACAGGCAAAGATCAAAGCTGCCTTGTTCCAACTTCTTAAGGCCCTCCTGACCGTCGGCGGCCTCTTCGACTTCGTGCTCCTTGTCTTCGAGAATCTCTTTCAGGATGGATCTGATCTTAACGTCATCCTCTACAACCAGAATTTTTGACATGCTTGGAATTTTATCATCGTTTTAAAATAAATAAACCTGCCTGTTTAAAAAAACCGACAGGTTTATTTAATAAAAAAAAAGCAAGCCTGTAAGCCGGATTCTGTGCTGCGCGAAAGATCGCGCTCCCTTATCATTTATCTAGCCTCCGTCTTGCGGCGGCGGTCCATCAGTCTACCCACGCCGGCGCCTGCCAGGAATGAACCCGGCCAGGACAGAAACGAGCAATTTCATATCCGGCGCTTATTTGACCTTTCAACCCGTAAGGTTTACCATGCGTCCGTTGTCACCAACGAACCGGTGAGCTCTTACCTCACCTTTTCACCCTTATCCCGGTTTGAACCGGGACGGTATATTTTCTGTGGCACTGGCTGTCCCTGACCTGAGTCGGGGCCTTCCTGTTAGGAAGTACGGTGCTCTGTGCTGTCCGGACTTTCCTCCCCGTCCTGAAAGCAATCAGGACAGAGCGATAAGGCAGCTTGCATTACAAAAATACGAAATAACAGGAATTGGTTCCAGCTTAATGAACGTCCTGGCCGGTAAACTTGAATTCAAACTGGTCGGCAATGTTTGCCACCTCCCGGATCATCTCCTTAACCAGACCTTCGCTGGCGTTCTCGGCAACACACGAAGCAACTACCTTGAGGAAGCCATCTTCCAGAATAAAGCGGCTGTAATCAAAGGTTCCGTTCCTTTCAAGCAGATCCCTTAGGTCTATGGCTTCGTCGAAATCACATATTTTTGAAATAAACATGACCTGATCTTTCCCTGACACGGACCCCGTCCGGGCTATGCCCAGCACGGTCAGGAATCTTCCTGCGGAAAGGGGCACCACGATGACGGCCTTCGAATTGTCGTAGTCGGTGTATTGTCCA
>DATBVZ010000696.1:0-2268 GCA_036515095.1 Cyclobacteriaceae bacterium
TCCACCTGGAATAAACAGCCATACGTACCAACTTATCTGCCGTCGCGAATGAAAACACACTTCCTCTTTGTCTGCGCGCTGATGCTATGCATATCCTGTCGCGATGCGCACCAGGTAACAGCAGAGTGGCCTTCGGTCACCCGGGAGACCAAACCCTGGACCCGCTGGTGGTGGCACGGTAGCGCCGTTACCAGGGAAGGAATTACGTCGGAGCTGGAGGCATACAGCGAAGCAGGTTTGGGTGGTGTCGAAATCACACCGATTTACGGTGTGTATGGCGGGGAAGATTCCTTCATTGACTATCTCTCACCCCAGTGGATGGAAATGCTCGCTCATACATTGAAAGAAGCTGACCGACTTGATCTCGGCGTCGATATGGCAACCGGAACAGGATGGCCCTTTGGGGGTCCCTGGGTGGGTGAGGAAGACGCGTGCAAGAACCTGAACTATATGGTATACCCGCTAAAGGCAGGAGAGTCGATTAAGGAGCCCCTGTTATTTCATCAGGAGCCGTATGTCCGTTCCGTCGGGACGCAGATTTATGAAATGCATGGCATCCACAGCGTTCCGGGACAGGCTACGCTGGGGACGATTGCCGAACCGGCATTGAGGCGAAATGCCAGGCGGCTGGATATCTCGCAACTGGCAGAACCTGTCGAGGCGAATAAGAACCTGCAGGCGCTGGCATTGGACCAGGTGAAGTTCGACAAACAACTCGAACCTGCCCTGGTGATGGCATATTCCGACGGCGGAGAAGTTATGAACCTTACACAAAGGATGGACGCCGGCGGGGTGCTGCAATGGACTGCCCCCGGGGGTAACTGGGATGTGTATGCCCTATTTCCGGGGTCACACGGAAAAATGGTTGAGCGGGCAGCGCCAGGGGGAGAAGGAAATGTGATCGATCATTTCTCGGCGGCAGCGCTTGGAAATTACCTGAGCCGGTTCGACAGCGCTTTCGCGGGGCAGGATCTGGGCACACTTCGTGCCTTCTTTAACGATTCGTACGAAGTTGATGATGCGCGGGGTACTGCCGACTGGACGCCGGAACTCTTTGATGAATTTCTCAAACGGAAGGGTTATGACCTTCGCGAGCATCTTCCGGCTCTGCTTGGACGCGACACCAAGGAAAAGAATGAACGGGTACTTTGCGACTACAGGGAAACGATCTCTGAGCTTGTGCACGACAACTTCACCAGCATCTGGCGGAGTTGGGCGGGTAGTAAAGGAAAGCTGGTACGCAACCAGGCGCATGGTTCACCTGCAAACATCCTGGACCTGTATGCCGAGGTAGACATTCCGGAGATGGAGGGGAATGAGGCGCTCCGCATAAAAATGGCTTCTTCTTCGGCCAACGTCAGCGGCAAGCGATTGATCTCATCGGAATCCGCTACCTGGCTCAACGAACATTTTCTCTCCAGCCTCTCCGATATCAAAAGATCCGTTGACCTGTTTTTGGTCAGTGGCGTGAACCATGTTTTTTACCACGGCACTTGCTATTCGCCGCCGGAGGAGCCCTGGCCGGGTCGACTGTTCTATGCGGCTGTCCACCTGAATCCCCGGAATTCGCTCTGGAACGATTTTGCCAGGCTGAATGAGTATGTGACGAGGAGTCAGTCGTTCCTTCAGGCCGGGAGACCGGCCAACGATGTCCTGTTGTACTTTCCGATCTACGACAGGTTTTCAACGCCTGGCCGTGAATTGCTGGAGCACTTCGATGGTGTCGGAGCGCAATTTGACAGTACGGCCTTCAGGGAAGCCGCCGAGGAAATGCTGGCAAGCGGATATGCGTTTGATTACATATCCGACAAGCAGATTGGCAGCCTCGAAGTGGAAAATGGAAACCTGCTCAGCGCAGGCAGTGCAGGCTACAAGACACTAGTTGTTCCTCATGGCCGGTATCTTCCATTGGAAACCATGGAGCAGCTGCTTGAGCTTGCCAATAAAGGCGCCACCGTAATTGTGTACAAAGGATTGCCCGAATCGTTTGCAGGCTATGCAGAGGCACAGCGGAAAAAGGTTGACTTTGACAGTCTGATTGCAGGCATTGAGTTTACTGCGGGGGAGGACGAAGTGGTTGAACGGGCAACCCGTGGGTCGGGAAGGTTGCTGAGGGGAGAACGGCTTGAATACCTCCTTACCGAAGCCGGGGTACAGCGTGAAGAGTTGGCTGATAAGGGACTGCAGTTCATCCGAAAGGGCAATGCGAACGGGATCTTCTATTTTATTACGAACTGGAGTGGAAAGGACTTTGATGGAACAATACGG
>DATBVZ010000697.1:0-3284 GCA_036515095.1 Cyclobacteriaceae bacterium
GATGAGCGAACCAACCCGTACGTGATGAGCAAGGCAGAGAAAGTAAAGGCGTCAGAAAGGAGGAAGAACCACATCATGAGTTTGCCGTAGCTGACACCCATAGGGGAAACCCCACCATCCCAGGTGGTCCTGCCCGGTGCCGGAACGTTCACGCCAGAAGTACTTTCCATAGTTTATCGAGGTCGTTTGAAAGTGAATAGAATCGTGACATTGTGTGTCGTGTGTGTGCGTTCCCTCACCTGGTTATTTCATCGGTTTAACAGCAAAAAGAGAAACAAATATAGCCAAAGTCCGCCCAAAAAGTGCCAGTACGTAATGCACATTTCCAACTGTGCAAGGTTTTTGGAGTGTATTCTGTATCGGTATGTAGCGACCAGCACGATGAACAGAAAGATGATCCCGCTCACAATGTGCAGGCCGTGCAATCCCGAGATTACGTAAACGAAGGAACCTGAAACAGCGCTCGCCCTGTCATTGACAAAATACACGTTCGAGTCTACCATCTGTCCCCATGCAAGGTATTGACCCACCAGAAAAGCGATTCCCAGGATCGTCGTTATGGACAGCGCCAGCTTGATCATTTCCAGGTTATCCTTCTTCGCTGAGTGATATGCCCAGTGCACCGTGACGCTGCTTACAAGGATCACTCCGGTATTCACCCAGAACAAGGGCGGCAGGTCAAAGACCATCCAGTTACCCTCAGCCTGCCTCACGATGTAGGCGCTGGTCAGTGCTGCAAACACCATCACTACACTCCCGATAAACAACCATAAGGCAAATTTTTTGGGGTGCATTGAAAGCGGCTTCCTCGCTTCTTCTATGATTTTTATTTCCGTTGCCATGTATACTTTCTCCTTAAACCTTATCCAGCAAATACGCGATCTGTACTACAGGTAAATATAAAAATGAGCCAAACATAATTCGCAATGCCGATTTTTGCTTGCCGTCTTTCATCAGCGAAAAAGTCTGGGAAAAGAACAGGACCCCGCACACGGTAGCCGCCACCGCAGAATATATTCCGGTAATACCAAATGTGGCCGGCAGCAAGCCAAGCGGAATAAGAAACATGGTATAGATCATGATCTGAATGGCGGTATTCAAATCCTTCTTGCCGCCCGACGGCAGCAGCCTGAATCCGGCCCTTCGATAATCGTCATCAGCCACCCAGGCAATGGCCCAGAAATGTGGGAATTGCCATATGAATTGAATTCCAAAAATTATCCACGCTTCGTACGAAAGCATTCCCGTAGCGGCGGCCCATCCCAGCAGCGGTGGAAGTGCTCCGGGAATCGCGCCAACAAATACTGCAATTGGTCCCACTCGTTTCAGTGGTGTGTACACAAAACTGTACATCACCATGGAAAGCAGGGACAGCAGGGTTGTCAGGGGATTCGTGTAGACAATAAGCAGAAAGGTACCCGCGGCGAGGCAGAGTGCGGCAAATGTCCATGCCTCCTGTACGGTAATCCGTTCTGTGGGCAGTGGTCTTCTCCGGGTTCTTTCCATTAACTTGTCGAAGTCCCTTTCCAGTATCTGATTGATCGTAATCGACGCACCAGACACCAGGAATCCGCCTGAAAAAACCATCAGCAGCCGCAACAGATCAACTTCGGGTGAGGCGAGAACAAAACCAAAGCCGCAGGAAAACGCCACGAGCAAGGATAGCCGCACCTTCAGCAGTTCCGAAAAGGTTCTGATCCTTACCAGAAGTGTCACAAATCCCGATACTTGTCCGGCAATCATTTTTCCCGTATTTCCGTTTTTCTTGTACGATTTATTTCCATCAGTGCCATTGCAAGAATTCCGAACGTCGCTGTCGCCAGCACCAAATGCACCGGTTGCAGCACGGGCGGAACATCCCAGTAGGCCATTCCTGCGCCGCTCAGAATGGTACCCGCAACGAGCGCAATCAGCGCCAGGCCAAAGCCTGTTGTATTTTGTGTTTTGATCAGCCGGACCACCAGCGCTGCGTGCAAGATCAGCACCACCCACGAAAAAGACCGGTGAATGGCAAAATCGGTACCCGCGTTCGGGATCCACTGATTTCTTGCCAGCCGCAACGAAAGCTGATCCATCATCTCCCTCACTTTTGTTCCCATCAGTATCTGAAAGAGCAACACAAACATGCACGCCAGTATCCAACCCCTGGCGATAGGTACGGTCATCAACCGGTTCCCTCCGTAGGTCTTGCTTACCAGGAAAACCAGCAGGTACACGATGACCAGGGCCAAAAACATGTGCAGCGTTATCGTCCATGGCGTCAGATTGGACGAGACCACAAACGATCCGATCCATCCCTGAAAGCCTACCAGCAGAAAGGTGACGATCCCTACTGCCGTAATGGTCTTATCCGTTCTGCGGAAACGCCACGAAACAACCGCTACCGCAAAGACCAATATGCCAATCGTTGCGCCTACCAGTCTGTTGAAGTACTCTATCCACGTTTTTGTCGCATTAAACTCCGTCTCAATCCGCACTGACTCGTCGGTTATCAACTGCTCTGCGGTTTCCTCAAATCCCAGGGCCGACAGGTAGCGGGCAAACTTCAGGTTCTTTTGATGCCTGTACCCGGCGTAATACTCCTTGTAGTCTTCCGGCAGGTCATCGACCGATGTGGGTGGTACCCAGCTTCCGAAACATTTCGGCCAGTCGGGACAACCCATTCCAGAGCCCGTGCTCCGTACAATTCCGCCCACCGCGATGAGCACGTAGACGGCGATCAGGGTTGCAAAAGCCAACCTGCAAAATGACCGCGTCTTGCTTTCCATCAAACCTCCTGACTTTGCGGGCACATTTCCCTGAGCCTGTATCAGTGCCTGCTTCCGCTATCCGCCGCTATCGTGCCGGAGTCCTTCTCTGTCTCCAGTTTGATCATTTCGTTTTCGTGCGGCAAATTAGATTCGGGTGTTTCCGAATACGGAATATACTGGGGAATGAAGTCCTCCTTTGCACCCGGCTTGCTGTAATCGTAAGGCCAGCGGTACACCGCAGGAATTTCTCCGGGCCAGTTGCCGTGCTTCGGGAATCGTGGAGTAGTCCACTCCAGGGTATTCGACCTCCACGGATTCGCGGGCGCCAATCTTCCGCGGAAGATACTGTAAAAGAAGTTGAACAGGAAGATGAACTGCGCAGCCAATGTTATAACGGCTGCGAAGCTGACTACCTCATTCAGGTCGGTAAATCCGCTGAACGTCTCAAAGTTGGTAAACGAATAGTAGCGTCTGGGAAATCCGGCTATTCCGATATAGTGCATCGGGAAGAATACCATGTATACGCCAACAAAC
>DATBVZ010000698.1:0-7856 GCA_036515095.1 Cyclobacteriaceae bacterium
CCGGCGGTTGGCACGATGCCACTGACTATCTCCAGTATGCCACCACGTCCGCGAATGCGACATACCACCTGCTGGCAGCATACCGCGATTTTCCTGATGTATTCCAGGACGGGCACTTGTCCAACGGACTAGAAGGAAGCAACGGCGTAGCGGATGTGCTCGACGAAGCCAGCTGGGGGTTGCAATGGCTCATGAAGATGCATCCCCGTGCGGACTGGATGTTCAATCAACTTGCTGACGACCGTGATCATGCAGGCTTTCGTCTTCCTACCCTGGATTCTGTAGACTATGGCTACGGAAAAGGAAGGGGAAGGCCTGTATATTTTATTTCCGGTGAAGTGCAAGGTTTGGGAATGCATAAGAACAGGGCGACCGGTGCGGCATCAACCGCCGGTAAGTTTGCCAGTGCATTTGCGCTGGGATCACAGGTACTCGGTGCCAAAGATCCAGCTCTTGCACAAACCCTCCGGGAAAAATCACGTACCGCCTACGCGTTCGGAAGGGCCAAGCCCGGCGTCGCGCAAACCGCTCCCAACAAAGCCCGGTACTTCTATGAAGAAGACAACTGGGTTGACGATATGGAGCTGGGCGCAGCGGCCATTTACCAGTTAACCAACGACAAGTCATACCTTGACCAGGCCTTGCGTTACGCCCGGGAGGAGCCGGTTACACCGTGGATGGGAACGGATACCGCACGCCACTACCAGTGGTATCCCTTTCATAATTTCGGTCATTACGAACTGGCGCGCAAAGCTCCGCAGGATGACAGGGCATTGCTTATTGGCTTCTACAAAGAAGGTATAGAAAAGGTTTGGCAAATAGCAAAGCGCAATGCCTTCTATCGGGGAATACCCTTTATCTGGTGTTCAAATAACCTGACCACTTCATTCGCCATTCAGTGTTACCTGTACAGAACACTGAGCGGCGATCGATCCTACATCCAGCTTGAACAGGCGTGCTTCGATTGGTTGTTCGGCTGCAATCCGTGGGGAACAAGCATGGTATATGGACTGCCTGCTGATCGCGATACGCCGGCAGATCCGCACTCATCGTATACGGTTCTTTACGACTATCCTATAAACGGCGGCCTCGTGGACGGTCCGGTTTACACGAAAATATTTGAAAATCTGCTTGGTCTTGAACTTCATGAGCCGGATGAGTATGCGGAATTTCAATCCGCCCTTGCGGTTTATCACGATGATTACGGCGATTACAGTACCAATGAGCCAACCATGGACGGTACCGCTTCACTGGTATATCTGTTGGCAGCAAAAGATAAGGAGTCTCGGGAGGTAGGCCGCAGAAAAAAGTAGTCATTGACGCGCATGGCGCCATCGTGCGCGGCGACACAACCGTAAAAGAAATCGCGCTTGTATTCACCGGGGATTCGTTTGCAGATGGAGGGGAAATAATCAGGGACGTGTTAAAAAAGAAGCAGATGCGTGCGGGATTCTTCCTTACCGGTAATTTCTATTCAAATCCTTCATTTGAAGAGCTGGTCAGGAGTCTTCACGAAGACGGGCATTACCTGGGAGCGCATTCCGACAAGCACCTGCTTTATGCAGACTGGGAAGAGCGGGATAGCCTGCTGGTCACGCGCCGGGAATTTAAAAAGGATCTCAGGAAGAATTACAGGCGTATGGCGAAATACGGAATCAAGACCGATCAGGCAACGCCTTTTCTGCCTCCCTATGAGTGGTATAACAAAGCAATTGCAGCGTGGACAAGAGAACTTGGGCTTTATCTGGTGAATTATACGCCGGGTACACTTTCTACAGCGGACTATACGTACCCGGAGATGGGCGTGCGATACCGGAGTACGGGGTCGATCTATGAATCAATAATGAAGTATGAGTCGACGGACAAGGCAGGGCTGAACGGCTTTATCCTCCTGATACATATTGGGACAGATCCGCGGAGATCGGATAAATTCTATTCCCGACTGGAAGAGTTGCTGACGGAACTGCACCACATGGGGTATCGGTTTGTACGAATAGACGAACTCCTGGAGCAATCCACGTCGGAATAACCCTCATTACCAACCATGGCGATTAGTTTACTACCAAGCATGCACATTAAAGATCTTCCCCAATGTCGATTCTGGGACTAGATTTGGGCGGAACCAAACTGGCGGTTGCGCTTTTTGCGCCTTCCGGAGAAGTCATTTCCAGGGAGGCCATACCCTTGGGCGATCGCAAAGGGCATGAAGTAGGCGACCTGATAGCCAATGTTGTCAGAACCTATGCCGGTCCAACTAACAACGACCTTCGTTCAATCGGCGTTTCCATTCCCGGAATCAGCCATCGCGAAACCGGTACTGTATGGGCCCCTAACATTCCAGGCTGGGATGACTATCCCTTATTGAACGAGATCGGTTCTGTGGCCGGTGGTATTCCCGTGACCATTGACAACGATCGCGCATGCAGCATCCTGGGTGAATCATGGCTGGGAAATGCCAGGAATTGCAAAGACGCCATCTTCCTTGCTGTAGGCACGGGTATTGGTGCAGGGGTTCTTGCTGACGGCCAGATTCTCCGGGGTGCGCACGATATTGCCGGTGCTATTGGCTGGATGGCCCTGCAGAAACCCTTTCTGATGAAGTACATCTCCTATGGGTGCTTTGAATATTACGCTTCAGGCGACGGCATTGCCAGGCTAACCAGGGAAATGCTGGCGTCGGAACAAGGCTACACCGGAATACTAAGGAATCAGGGGACCGGCCAGGCGACGGCGCTTCATGTATTTGCAGCCTATGAAGACAAGGATCCGGTGGCCACCAAGGTTATCGGCCTGTGCGTTGAATATTGGGGTATGGCGGTAGCCAACCTCATCAGCATTTTCAATCCCGAGAAAATAATTTTTGGCGGGGGCGTTTTCGGGCCGGCAATCAAATTCATACCACAAATCAAGGATGAAGCGCTTAAGTGGGCACAACCGATCAGCGCCTCACAGGTTACCCTCGTCGAGTCCGCTCTTGGCGGCAATGCTGCTATCTACGGAGCAGGTTTTCTGGCACTCCACAACCCTCACCTTCGCTGATCCCAATGCAAGCGTACAAACTGACATTCATTTCCGCCTGCCTGGGCATGCTGTTGTTCGGCATAAGCCTGATCACGCTGGGGTCTGTAGCCCCCGGACTCCAACAAAAATTTCAGCTTGACGCGGTCGGCTCCGGAACGCTATTCTCCATTCTTCCGATCGGTATACTTACCGGGTCACTGCTTTTCGGCCCGTTCTGCGACCGCTATGGATACAAGTTTTTCTTTCTGTTGTCGTGCCTGTGTCTCTTTGCAGGCTTTCAGGGCATTGCCTATGCTGGCACCCTGGGACTACTGAAATTCAGCATTTTCCTTTTTGGGTTTGGCGGTGGAGCTATCAACGGGGCGACGAATGCAGTGATTTCGGATATCAGCGAGAACAACAAAGGGGCTAACCTGAGCCTGCTCGGAGTCTTCTTTGGTATCGGCGCCCTGGGCATGCCTTCGGTGCTTGGCGTCCTGGAAAAACAGTTTGGGTTTCAGGATCTGGTTTCTTACATCGGCGGGATTCCGGTGCTTGCTGCCGTACTTTTCCTGTTTACCGGTTTCCCTCCCCCAAAACAGACTGAGGCGGTCGCGTTTTCGAAGGTAGTGAAACTCATGAAAGACAACGTATTGTTGCTTATCGGATTTTTTCTGCTTTGCCAGAGCAGCTTCGAAGCCATCATCAACAACTGGACAACCTCTTACCTGGTGGATCACCGGGCTTTTTCAAGCAGCAATGCCCTGTATGCACTGTCGCTCTATGTGGCAGGAATGACCGTGATGCGGTTAGCGATCGGAAGCGTATTCAGGCATGCTTCACCGGCAATTGTGTTAGCGGTCTCATTCGTATTGCTGCTGGCAGGAGGTCTATGGCTGCATCTGGCAACTGCATTTACCGGGGCGGCAGTGGGGTTGGTACTAATCGGTTCCGGCCTGGCCGCCGGCTTTCCCGTTATGCTGGGCCTCGCAGGAATTCGCTTCGCCGGATTTTCCGGCACCGCATTCAGCATCATATTTACGATTGCGCTTGCCGGGAATATGACAACAAATTATTTAATGGGGGTTGTGGCCTGGCATTATGGGATTCAGCACCTGACAACAGTTGCCTTGATTCTGTTTCTGCTGATGATCCCCCTGTCAGTAATCATTCTTAGAAAAACTAAATCCTAATACATACACGAATATGCTTGCGAAACAATGGTTAACCAATGCGAGGGACGTCATGTCACGCATCGAAGAAACACAACTGGACAACATCCGTAAGGCGGCGGAGATCATGGCCGATACCATTGAGGCCGGGAGATGGGTACACACCTTTGGCTGTGGCCATGCCACTTTGCCCATTGAAGAAATGTATCCGAGGATCGGCGGCTTTGTAGGATTTCATCCCATCATCGAACTCCCACTCACCTTCTTTACCCGGATCACGGGAGAAATGGGGGTTCATCAGTTCCTTTTCCTGGAACGCGTCGAAGGATACGGCAGCGCGATCATGACCGGCTATAAGTTTGATCCCCGTGATACCATGTGGCTGTTTTCTCATTCAGGAATCAACAATGTGAATATTGACGTCGCACTCGAATCCAAAAAGGAGGGCATGAAGGTAATCGTGTTCGGTTCAGCCACTGAGGCAAAAGGAAAAAAATCGCGTCACTCATCAGGCAAGACTATCTTTGATATCGCGGACCTGGTTGTTGACTCGTGCGCACCGGCCGAAGATGCGTCGGTCGTATTAAAGAATCATCGGGATAAGGTAGGACCTGTCTCCACGATGGCATTCATCACCTGCGTATGGATGACGATAACAACCGTTGCGGAAATTCTCGCCGACAGAGGCGTGAAACTATTTATCCATCCGTCCCATAACGTTCCAGGGGATACGACCGCCAGGGACAGGCTGGATGCTGCGCTGGCGGAATATAAACGGAGGGTTGCTGGGGTGTAATGTGCTCAGGTGTTTATGTGTTTATGTGTTGACGTGTTGAGGTCAGGTACCTGATGCTCATGTAATCAAGTGTTTGGGTTGGGGGGTTCGAACATCAACACACCAACACATCAACACGTCAACACATCTACGGTACCACCGGAAACGCGACCACCCTCACCTTGGTGCAACCGTAGGGGATCAATGTGATGGTCTTTATTTCTTCATCCACCTCGCCCTTGTAGATGCCATTTCGGTCTGTAACGGGTTGGTGGGCTACGCCGTTCATGGCCTTCCAGCCTGGGATCTTCTTTGCGGGGACGAGTATCTCGACAGGGGCGTGCTCCTGGTTCCAGATGAACGGATCCCTTATTTCCTTCATTTTGACCTCCGACTTTCCCTGAGGGTCTTTCACCACGGCTTCCGTCAAGCCATAGTTCCAGTCATCTGTAGGATAAATGCTGTAATAGTCTCCCTCAACCGGCTCATTTCCTTTCTCCCAGCGCTCACCTAATTTCAGCGCATACACAAGCGGTCCCCGTTCGATCGTCCTGGAATTTTTGCCCCAGTTGGACGTGGCAATTTCCATAGGCAGGCGGAGGGAAACCTTGTCGCCATCGTTCCAGGTCCTATTGATAGAGATCACTTGTCCCCCGCTCTCTGTGGAATGCACTTCGCCGTTGAGTGAGATGGTGGCTTCCCTGCACCACCATGGAATCCGCAGCTGGAAAGGAAAGGCAACCGCTTTGTTCAGATCGATTTCAAAATCGATCACCTCCCCAAACGGATAGTCCGTTTTCTCCCGGATGATGAGATTGCTCCCGGCCAGTTGAACCGAAAGTTGACTTGGTGCATACTCCAGTACTGCAACACCATTATCGGGCGTGAGGTACCAGAGGTGGCTGGCAAACTTCGTCCACCCCTGATGCATGTTTGACGTGCAGCAGGTGTACCCGCTTCGCAGTCCGAACACGTTATTCATCCCACGATCGAAAGGCAGTGAGAAATCAAATACTCCGCGCGAGACCTGGACCTGGTTGGCCACCTGAAAATATTGCTTCATGTTGTAATCATCGGTGGTCTGCGTGGGGAGCGCATTGAATGTCATCCTCTCAAGTGCATCCATGTATTGGACCTTACCGGTTATGGCGATGATCTGCTCCAGCGAGAACATGGACTCTACAATGGAACACAGCTCAATGCCCTGGGTCGGGTCGTTTCCGTGCAGGTCCTCGTCGCCGGAAAAGATTCCCATAGGCAATCCGTGCAGCGTCATCAGATCGTTCCAGCCGGTACTGAGGGCATCCAGATAATGCTCGTCGCCGGTCCGCTGATAATTTACAGCAGGCGCCTTCAACGCCATTCCGATATTTACCGCGTGGCGCCGCATCCAGTGATCGTGATTCTGTTGTGCGGCAGCGTTGATCACCCAATCGCGGTTTCCAAGCCATTCACTCCATGGATAGGATTGTGCATCAATCCGGTCCGCGAGGATAAGCAGGTTTCTGTCACCCGTCAGGCGATAAAGCCACTGGACCATCATCACGTTGTCGGCTCCGCGCGACGCCGCCCATTCCGTCCATTTTCCGATGGTGCAGCTATCCAGTGCATTCAGCTGATAGTGGAAATATTTCGTCATGAACGGTATCACGCGTTCATCCGCTGTCGCGGAATAATATTGCTTAAGCACCTTCAGCATGATCATCCTTGGCCACCAGTCCTCGCCTGCCTCGCAGTTCCCGGCGGTGATCTCCACGCCATTTTCCCGCTCTTGTGTGGTTATCGGACCGAAGTATCCTGACGCGCGCTGATGATCGAGCGTCCAGTTGACGTACCTCAATACTTTTGCCTTCAGGTCTGCATGGTCGAGCAAGTAAGCAAGAGGAACCGCGCCGTCCAGCCAGTAAGGGGTTTCTTCCCATCCGTCTCCTTCTCCTCCCAGCCAACCGTTATCGTCGCTTATTTTCGGATGGATCTCATCCAGGCGTCCGGTAGAGCCGTCTTTCATGATCTCCAACTGATGGCGCAGCCATCCCTCCGGCCTTATCGCCGACAAGGGAACCTCAGTGTAAACATCCTGAACCAGATTCACTGCATCCCCACTTCCTTCCGTCCCCGGGTCGTTCGCGCACGCGATCAGGAAGGTAATTAGCAGTAAAGTCAACCCGTATTTTATCGTTGCAGAATCGGGAAGTTCCATCTTACTCCTGATAAAGCTTCTGATGCATCTGTTTAAGTCTGTCTTCCGGCATCTTGATCACTTTGCGATCGTATGTCATCAGGCCGTTGACCTCTACTTCAACATCGGTTGTCTGCGTGTAGACTGCCGCCGATAAGCCTGCGGGGATCAGTTTCGCCAACCGCCCGACAAAGGATTCATATTTCTGAAGCAATTCTTCCTGATTCGTAAAACTCTGATATCCCCAGTTATCTTTTGTCTGCCAGGTATGTCCTTCGACCGGGAGCCCGAGCCCGCCGAATTCTCCCAGCACCAGCGCGAATTTGTCGCCAAACAGTTCCGGTCTGGGCATTATGGGATCAGGATAATTATGAACATCAAGAATATGCCCGACACCATAGAAATTCCCGCCGCTAGCCGCATTCACCAAGCGCGAGGGATCATAGTTCATTGTCCATTGCACGATCTCCTTTGTGCTGAACTGGCCCCACGCTTCGTTGAATGGCACCCACACCACGATGCACGGGAAGTTGTAGTTTGCATCAATGATCCCTTTCCACTCCGCTCTGTACATATTCTCTGATTCCGCTGATCGTTGTTGTTCCGTTTCGATGCCGGTTACTCCCGGGCGGCTCTCCCAACGGTTACCCAGGTCGCCGCTTGGCATATCCTGCCACACCATCATGCCCAGGCGATCCCAGTAGTAGTACCAGCGGGCAGGTTCTACCTT
>DATBVZ010000699.1:0-6507 GCA_036515095.1 Cyclobacteriaceae bacterium
AAGTTACGGGGTTGTAAAGGTATATAAGTGTATAGGTATATTGGTATACAGGGGAATAGGGAAATACGGGATGACGGAATAAGGAAATGCGAGAATCATTGTTGTCCGGGGAAAATCCAAAGTCGTAATCAATCCTTGCATTGGATCAAAGCCAGAGGGATTTTTTGGACTATGGCAAAAGTACCCCCTGCCTATACTAACAGCTTGTTCCCTCCTTTCCTTCTATGTTTAGCTCCTCTATCCCACGCGCACCCTTTTATCCCTAAAGGGCCCATCGCGCATTACCACCTTAATTGAAGACGATCTCTCCTTGTAAACTAATCGTGCGGTGGCCCCTTTAGAATCAAAGGGCGTGTGGTGGGAGATCATAGTGAATACTACGTTCTTGGCATTCCCTTATCATTTTTGTGGGGGCTTAACGAGTTCGCACAATCGTTCCCTTCCTGAAGGGAGAGGGCATTCTGAATGTTCGGCGGCGCGATAGAAGATGGGTGAGGTGAAACATGGCCAGACATGCTTGTCAAACCAGGTCCGTCACTACACCCCACTACGCAACCACCACGCAACAAACCAGTCCCCAAAACGCATTATATTTAGCCAAACCTATTACCATTAATCCGTCATTACATTGTATGACCCGTCGCATAGTTATCACCCTCTTTGCCCTCTTCGCCATCCTCCAAACCCATGCACTGTTCGGGAAGGTGCGCCTGCCGCGAGTGGTGAGCGACAGCCTGGTCATCCAGCGCGACACCAAGGTGAAGATCTGGGGATGGGCGGACGCCAATGAAAAGATTCGGATCAAATTCAAAGGAAAAAATTATTCGACCACAACCAACGCCGATGGCATATGGCAGATGTCACTCCCCCCTTACAAAGCGGGTGGGCCATACTCCATGGATATCGCGGGGAAAGACAATACCATAACGCTGAAAAATATTCTTATCGGCGATGTCTGGCTGTGCGCGGGACAATCCAACATGGTGCATTACCTGGAACTGCACCAGGAACGATACGCTAACGAAATCGCAGCGGCGAACTATCCGGAGATCCGGCAATTCACCGTGCCCACCAACCCGGTGCTGACAGGCCCGTCCGATGACCTCCCAAGTGGAAGCTGGAAGTCCGCTACAAGTGATAACATTCTCCGCTTCTCGGTAGTGGCGTATTTCTTCGCGAAGAAGTTGTACGAGAAATACCATGTGCCTATCGGACTGATCAACGCCAGCGTCGGTGGTACGCCCATTGAAGCGTGGACAAGCGAGGCCGGACTCAAAGCATTCCCTGATGTGCTCCGCACCATCACCACGAACAAGGACACTGCCCATGTCCGCCGCGTAAATCGCGATGCCGCCATGAGAAGGCAGGCTCTGGCGAAAACAAGACCGGAAGATAAAGGATTGACAGCTCCCCTGCCCTGGTACGATGTTAGCTACAGACCCGGACACTGGCACACCATCAGCATTCCCGGATACTGGGAAGATCAGGGAATTCAGGATCTCGATGGCGTGGTATGGTACAGGCGCGAGATCGATGTCCCCGCCTCCATGACGGGAGTTCCTGCCAGGATCGCCATGGGCAGGATCGTGGACGCCGACTATATGTACATCAACGGAACGCTTGTCGGCAACAAAACCTACCAGTACCCGCAACGAAGATACGACGTACCAGCCGGCGTGCTGAAGCCAGGGAAAAATATCGTGGTGATCCGGGTGCTGAACTATTCCGGCAAAGGCGGATTCGTGCCGGATAAACCCTACTACCTCGCAGCAGCTGGCGATACGCTCGACCTCAAAGGATACTGGCAGTACAAGGTCGGAGCAGTGTATCCGCCACAGCCCGGAAACGCCGGAGGCATCGTCGCTTCGAATCAACCCGCGGCCTTGTACAATGGTATGATTGCACCGTATACAAAACACGCCCTCAAAGGTATTCTCTGGTACCAGGGAGAAAGTAACACAGACAACCCGGAAGAATATGAAGCGCTGTTGCCGGCATTGATACGCGACTGGCGCAACCAATGGGGTCAGGAACTGCCTTTTCTGTATGTGCAGCTTCCGAATTTTATGGAGGTCAATTATCTGCCTTCCGAAAGTCAGTGGGCGGCCCTGCGGGAGGCGCAACGAAAAACGCTTCGCGTACCCGGCACGGCTATGGTTGTAGCGATCGATCTCGGTGAATGGAACGACATCCACCCGGGCAATAAAAAACCAATTGGTGACCGGCTGGCCCTGGCGGCACAGAAGATGGCATACCACGAGAACGATGTGGTGTATTCCGGTCCGCTTTACTCCTCCTGCGTCGTTAACGGAAACAAAATTACACTTCACTTCAACCATGCGGGCAGTGGTTTGATTACTAATGACAGCGCACAACCGAAATGGTTTGCTGTGGCAGGCGAAGACAAAAATTTTGTCTGGGCCAACGCCACTATCGCAGATAACAAAGTTGTGGTCTGGAGCGAGGAGATCCCGAACCCCGCGTATGTTCGCTATGCCTGGGCAGATAACCCGGATAGGGTCAACCTATACAATGGGGAAGGATTGCCCGCCTCACCATTTGAAGCCCAGGTGATGGATCTGAATAAATTATGGCATGGCAGGAAAGCAGCTGTGGTGTTGACGTATGATGACGCGCTGGATGTTCATCTTGACAATGTGATACCGGCATTGGATTCGCTGGGACTCAAAGCCACCTTCTACCTGTCTGCCGCCTTCCCGGGAAGCAAAAACCGGATCGACGATTGGAAACGCATTGCAAAAAACAGTCATGAGCTTGGAAACCACACGCTGTTCCATCCCTGCGATGCCTCGAAGCCGGGCCGGTCGTGGGTTTCACCCCAAAACGATCTGAGTAATTACACGACGGAAGCGATTGTACGCGAAATTGAAATGACGAATATTTTTCTTGAGTCGCTGGATGGGAACAAGGAAAGGACCTTTGCCTACACCTGTGGCGATACGGAGACCGGGGACGGACCGTTCATCGATGCCATCCGGAAGCAATTTGTGGCCATGCGGGGAGTGCGCCCCCGGCTCAATAAAATTGAAACGCTGGATCTGACCAACCTGGACTGCTACGCCGTTGACGACAGCAATGCCGGCCAACTTATTTCGTGGGCGGAAAAGGCCAGGGAAGAAAACGCGTTGCTGATCATTTTGTTTCACGGTGTGGGTGGCGGTCATTCCCTCAATATTGACTTGAAAAGGCACAATGCTTTTTTGTCCTACCTGAAAAATAACGAGGACGATTACTGGGTCACCACCCTGCTGGATGCCTCAAAGCATTCTATAAAGCAATTGGAGAAAGGAAAATGAAGAAGCTTAAGGTCTTGTTGAAGGAAGAACGTCGCGCGGACTTCAAACCTTCCAAATAAAATTGCTTCATGATGGGTGATCCTTATTGTAAATAGTTTCAAAAAAAATCTCAACCCCATGAAAAAGGCATTGCTCCTGTCTTCCTTCCTGTTATGTTTTACCGTTGGCCACGCTCAATTGTCCAGGCAGCACGTGATAGCATTGCGGGACTGTCAGCGGAGGATCACGAGCAGATGAAGAAGCAACTGGGCATAGCGGTTCCCAACCGGCCCGGCCCTTCGGGCAATCCGCAGGCACCGAATGCGGCAAACCGGGATGAGTATAAGGTAAACCAATACACGCTACCCGACCCGCTGATCTTGAAAAACGGTCAGCCGGTAAAGACACCAAACGACTGGTGGGAGAAACGCAAGCCGGAGATCGTGGAGGACTTTGACCGCGAAGTGTATGGCCGTCTGCCGCAAAATATTCCCTCCGTTACCTGGAAAGTTGTTGCCATTAAAGACACGACGGTGGGCGACTATCCTGTTAAAGAAAAGACATTATCCGGGGTTGTCGATAATTCCACCTATCCCGGCATCAATGTAGAGATCGAACTTGTGCTGGCCACACCGGCGAACGCGACTGGTCCGGTGCCCGTGGTGATGGAGTTTGGTTTTATCCGCTGGCCTTTCAGAACGCCACAGACAGGGCGGAGCAACCAGCCGATACCTGGCAGCGAGCCGGGATGGAAAGAGCAATTGATATCAAGAGGCTGGGGCTATTCAGTTATAAGTCCCGCAAGTATTCAGGCAGACAACGGCGCCGGGTTGAGAAGCGGTATTATCGGACTCGTGAACAAAGGTCAACCCCGCAAGCCCGACGACTGGGGCTCGCTACGAGCGTGGGCATGGGGCGCAAGCAGGGCGATCGACTATTTTGAAACCGACAAGGATGTTGACGCAAAGCGGTTAGCTGTTGAAGGCCTTTCGAGATACGGCAAGGCTGCTGTTGTGGCGATGGCTTACGAGCCAAGGTTTTCATTGGCATTTATCGGATCATCCGGTGCGGGTGGCACAAAAATATTGAGGAGAGTTTTTGGCGAGCAGGTGGAGAACCTGGCTTCAAGCGGCGAGTATCACTGGTTCTGCGGAAATTTCATCAGGTACGCCAGCAGTCTGACGCCCGATGACCTGCCGGTTGATGCGCACGAGCTGGTGGCGTTATGTGCGCCGCGGCCGGTGTTTATCAGTTCGGGTTCGCCGCAGGTAGAAGGACAGTGGGTAGACGCGAAGGGAATGTTTTTGGCAGGCGTTCACGCCGGGCCTGTCTACCAACTTTTGGGAAAGAGGGACCTGGGTGTTAAGGAATTTCCTGTCATTGGTACTCCCCTTCTGGACGGCGACATCGCCTTTCGTCAACACGCAGGTGGCCACAGTACGGGTCCCAACTGGAGCACCTGGATTGCCTGGGCATGCCGGTATTGGGGAGATTGAAAGTGTGTGCTTCGGAGCCTGAGATCGCAAAGGGCTGCAGAGTTTTATTGGGATTGTCACAAACAACTTAAAGTGTGTTGACTGATTTAAAATAATTCTCTGCGGTCCTCTGCCTCAGCGATTTAACCGTGAACATTTGAAGTACACATTCACCCATTTTAAGCTGTTTCAAATCGTCAGCGCTAGCCTGCCCTGATTGATGTGCCTGCCATCGCGCTGGCCCTGACAGGCAGGTTGGTGCGGGATCACTAGCCTATCGATGGCGGAATCAGCTTATACACCACCGGTGTTACAATTCTAGACAGTATCGTTGAGCTAATCAGCCCTCCGATAAGAACAACGGCGAGCGGTGAAATCAGTGGATTTACAGAAAGGGCTATCGGTAACAGCCCTCCGATGGCAGTGAGCGACGTGAGCACAATAGGGAGGAATCGCACTTCCCCCGCTTCGCGAATAGCTTCTTCCACAGACTTCCCTTCCCTTCTCAATTGATTGGTGAAGTCGACCAGCAATATGGAATTCTTCACCTCAATCCCCGCAAGGGCAATGAGGCCAATGATCGAAACAAAAGCCAATGGATTTCCAGTGATGAGTAATCCTGTCACAGCGCCTACGATGCCCAGGGGAAGTACACTCAATACGATGAGCATGCTTTTTAATGTCTTGAACATAAGCACCAGCACAGCAACAAAGAGAAACACCGTAATTATGATAATAATGCCCAGTCCGCCAAATGATTCGTTACTGGCCTCTACATCTCCTCCCATCATGTAACCATATCCCTCGGGGAGTTGCAGGTTTTCCATTCGTCCGATAACATCGTTGATCACCTGATCATTCAGGTATCCTTTCTGAACAAATGCCGACACGGATACCATTCTCGTTTTGTTATAATGGTCGATTCGAAGCGGTGACGTTTCCAGTTTCAGGGAAGCAATTTGTTCAAGCGGCACCGCTGCCCCGTTGCGGGTATTGACAAACAGATTATCCAATGATTCCATTGTGGCGCGCTCCCGTTTGGGTGTGGTCAGGTAAATTTTATAGTCTTCTCCTGTTGCATCCGAAAAATTTCCCATGTCCAGGCCAGCTACGGCAAGCCTGACAGTCTTGTCAATGTCAACGGTATTGATTCCCGCCATCCGGGCTTTTTCCCGGTTAATTACCACCCGGACATCACTCTTCAGATTATCTACAGGATTATTTACATACAAAGTACCGTCGGTTTGGTTCATGAGTGCTTCAACCTTCGAAGCATACATGCGCAATGTATCCAGGTTGTCACCGAATAAACGCACTTCTATCGGGGCAACTACCGGGGGTCCCTGTTCAAAATTCTTCACTTCAATTTTGGCTCCCGGATAATTCCTGAACTCATCACGCAGTCTGTTGATAACGTTTAGCTTGGATTCAGGTGTTGTATGGTCATGAAGCTGGACAAAGATCTGGGCGAAATCCGTACGTTCATTTTCCTGCACTACATTATAATATATCCGGGGATTGCCTCTTCCAACATTGGTAGCGTAATACTTCACTTCCGGTATGCTTCTCAGCACATTCTCCACATCACTGGCTACAGCATCGGTCCTTTCGAGATTGGTCTGAAGCGGTGTAATCGCGTTAATGATGAACTGCGGTTTTTCGGAGGCAGGGAAAAGTGCGAAGCCGATAACCGGGAAAAGCCACAGTGAACCGAAGAAGATCACGGCGGCAACTAC
>DATBVZ010000700.1:0-6582 GCA_036515095.1 Cyclobacteriaceae bacterium
CGTACGGCTTGGTGGAAACATGCAGCACCATGTCGTGGATACAACTCAACAAAGAAATGCTGAAACTGACCGGTGAGGCTAAGTATGCGCAGGAGATCGAGAAGTCGGCGTACAATTCACTGCTCGGGGCACGTTTCCCGAATGGAATTGACTGGTCATACCATTCATTCAATAATGGTAGCTGGCACATTGCTAATTTCAACGATTGTTGCCCGTCAAGCGGGGCGCTCGCACTGGAGGAACTGCCTTCCCTTATCTATTCGAGAAGGGAAAATGGAATTGCGCTTAACGTATTCTCAGATAGCGAGGCGAATCTTACCTTAGGCAAGTCAAACAGGGTCCGGATCACGCAAAGGACGCGCTATCCGTTCGATGGCAAAATCCTGCTGACCATTACACCGTCCAGGAAGGAATCGTTTCCGGTATACATCAGGATTCCGGAATGGACAAATTCGGCAACCGTCAAAGTAAACGGCAAAGCTGTTGATACACAAGGGATGCGGAAGGGAAAATATTTCGTTGTCAGTCAACCGTGGAATGCTGGGGACAATATTGTTGAAATTGGATTCCCCTTTGAACTTCGGTTAGTGCAGCAGTCTGAACGCGTTAATGCTCCGCAAAATGCAGGACAGATCTATCAGGTGAACTGGTTTTCATTGAGCCGCGGCCCGTTGGTATTTGCAGTGAACGGACTGATTGACGGAAAAGACAGGGAAAGGGCGCTGACTGTTGATCTTGAAAACCCTGATGCAGTAGTTACGCCGGCTTCTCCGCCGGACGGAGTTCAGGGGCCGGCATATGAATTGAAATTTCCCGGCACTCAACCGTTGCTATTTGTTCCCTATTATGAAGCGGGGGGGAGGAAGAAGGGCGGATGGCGATTGACCTGGCTGCAAGCTGAGATCCGCTAAAATCGTAACAACTTCCGGTGAACGCATTTCACGATAAAAATGATGATATAATTCAGGAAATATCGAATTCAAATGAGTAAGATAGTAGTGATAGGAAGCTCAAATACGGATCTGATCGCGAAAGTGGAACGTTTCCCGCTAGCAGGTGAAACCGTAACCGGAAAATTCTTCATGCAGGCCATGGGCGGCAAAGGCGCCAATCAGGCGCTCGCCGCACACCGATCAGGAGGTGACGTGAAGTTTGTCACGTGTTGGGGCAGTGACAGCAACGGAAAGAGTATGTTACCGTATTATGCGCAACAGGGCCTCGATGTCTCGCTGGCGCTGCAGGTTGAGGACACCCCGACAGGAAACGCGATCATCCTGGTCAATGAGGAAGGTGAAAATGTCATTGTCATTACTCCCGGCGCCAATCACCAGTTGACGCGGGAATACATCTCCGGATTATCCGCCGAGATCGCTAAAGCATCCATGATCATGTTACAAATGGAAATACCATTCGATACGGTGACAGGCGCATGCGAACTGGCTAAAAGACACAACATACCCGTATTGCTGAATGTTGCTCCGGCGCGGAAAATTGACGAAGCGCTGGTCAGAATGGTGGAAATACTTGTCGTGAATGAAACAGAGATTGAGACCATAACGGATCAGCGGATAGACGCGGCCGGTGAAGAAGCCGCGATGGACAAGCTCCTTTTGATGGGGGCGAAGACGGTCATACTCACGCTTGGAAAAAGAGGCTGTATGGTCAAGAACAAAACGATCCACCATTATATTCCCGCGTTCGAGGTTGACACCGTCGACAGCACAGCGGCGGGGGATACATTTTGCGGCGCGCTGGCAGCGCAATTGAGCAAGGGGCTTGACCTCGTTGAAGCAATAAAATTCGCAACGGCCGCTGCGGCAATATGTGTCACACGGATTGGCGCGCAACCTTCCATCCCAATGGAAAGTGACGTCAGGCAGTTTCTCCTCACGCACCGTATTACCCCCGACAACGGTACCTTTAAAGGCGATGGGACTGATAAAAAAGTCATCCTATGAAAGAATTCTTCATGTTCTGCTTCCGGGAGAATATTTCATGCGAATCAGTGTTTCCAAAAACAAGCATGCTTTGCGGCATTCGCCCTGTTTTCAAATCCGATACCCGAACCTATAGCTTCATAGCTGCCGGTGATAACGAAAACGGGAACTGGCCGGACGCTCCCGGAAATGCAGTCGACAAAAACAAGATCGAACCTTAGTAAAATCACCATGAGGAAATATGTTTGTGCTCTCGTGATTATAGTTCTTTCGGGATGTGGACGGGATCCGAAATCCACAGGGGATGAACGCGATAATGCAGGAGTATCTTTTGTTATCAGCAAGGAAAAACTGAAGGACAGGATCAAAGGCGCCTGGGCTGCGCAAACCATTGGTGTTACATTCGGGGCACCGATCGAATTCCAGTACAACTCCACGATGGTTCAGGATAACCAGAAAATCAATTGGAGTGACACCACCCTGGAAGCACAATTCAGAAGAAAGCCGGGTACTTACGACGATATCTATATGGACCTTACGTTCATGCAGGTTATCGAGGAAAACGGAATCGATGCAACCCCGCAACAATATGCAAACGCCATTGGCAACGCCACCTATAAATTATGGTTTGCAAATCAAACAGCGCGATATAACATACAGAACGGACTTACGCCGCCCGAATCAGGACACTGGTTGAACAATCCGTGTGCTGACGACATCGATTTTCAGATCGAAGCGGATTTTGCGGGACTGATGTCACCCGGTATGATGAATTCAGCGGTTGAGATCTGTGATCGGGTAGGGCACATCATGAATTACGGCGATGGATATTATGGTGGTGTGTTCGTCGCTTCCCTGTATTCGGAGGCCCTGGTTTCAAAAGGTGTTGAAGACATTGAAAGAATCGTTCAGGCAGCGCTCAAGCCTATTCCGGCCGAAAGCAGGTTTTCACAATGCATCAGCGACGTTATCCGATGGCACAGGGAAGAACCGGATAACTGGAAAGCAACCTGGTATAAGGTGAACGGTAAATGGAGCACCGATACGGGATCACCGCTGGGAATATTCAAGCCCTTTAACATCGACGCCAAAATCAATGCCGCATGGGTGGTGATGGGACTCCTTTATGGCGGCGGCGATTTCACCCGAACATTTGAGATTGCGACACGATGCGGAGACGATGCCGACTGCAACCCCGCTTCAGCAGGAGGGGTACTTGCCGCGATCGTGGGATACAATGCAATTCCCGATTACTGGAAACAGGGACTGGACAAGGTAGTTGATATTCCATTTATGGGCACCCCGATAACACTCAACCAGGCGTATGATATCTCCTACCGGCACGCCGAGAAAATGATCGCCGGTAATGGCGGCGAAATAAGAAGTTCCGAGGTGGTGATCAGGCGTCAGGATACAAGAACCATTCCGCTGGAGATAAGTTTCAAGGGACATTACCCGGTTGACCAGGTAATTCCTGCCGTCACATCGGATGAAATATCGTTTGAGTTCGAAGGAATCGGATTTGCCCTGGTAAGTCCTCCGAATCTCAAAGACTATGGTGACACGGCCCACGTGTTTGAGACCGAAATGTACATTGACGGGAAACTTACTGAGAAAGTAATGCTGCCTACTGCGGAGAACAAGCGCAGGTTTACGCCTTTCTGGAAATACCAGTTGCCAAAAGGAAGACACCATGTAGTCGTGAAGATCCTGAACCCGGTGGACTACGCCCAGCCGGAAATCAGGTATGCGATCATATACGATGATGAACCCTATGTAGTACAATTTTAGTGCTTAAACCATGACACCGATGAAGAAAGTTTTGATCCTGGGAGCCGCAGTCCTGATGGCCATAGGATATTCTTACTGCCAGGTAGAGAGCGGGCAATCAAAAGCTCCGAATGTAATCATGTTCCTGGTTGACGATCTGGGATGGAGGGATGTTGGGTGCTATGGGAGCGAAATGTACGAAACGCCCAATATTGACAAGCTGGCGAGGGAGGGTGTAAAATTTACCAATGCTTATGCAGCGTGTCACGTTTGTTCGCCTACGCGCGCGAGCCTGCTCTCGGGAAAATATCCTGCGCGGATAAACCTGACGGACTGGTTACCCGGCCGCAACGACTTTAGCTATCAGAAACTAAAGAACGTGGAAGTGGTGCAACAACTGCCTCACGAAGAGACCACACTGGCTGAAGCATTAAAGGCGAACGGGTACAGCACGGCCATTATAGGCAAATGGCACCTGGGTGAAGCTCCCTCGGATCCAACCCGGCACGGATTCGACATGCATATTCCCTCCGGCTGGAACAAAGGCTGGCCATTGTCGTACGAAGCGCCCTTCAGGCTTGCCGGTTACGATGGAAATCCGGGAGAATACCTTACGGACAGGCTTACCACGGATGCCCTGAAGTACATGGAAGCAAATCGCGATAAACCGTTCTTTCTCTACTTTGCACATTATGCCGTTCATGATCCTATAGAAGGGCGAAAGGATCTGGTAGAAAAATACAGGAAGAAACTTGCTGCCGGGCCGGAAAACAAAAGGCCACCGTATATCCTCGAAGGGAATCCGGATTCTGATCCGCTGAGTATGGAAGAACGGTTAACGCTTTTGGAGGATGATGCTTATGCGGGCTACAGCCAGTTGCCCCGGGGAACGGTTAAGGTCAGGCAACGCCAGGATAATCCTGAGTTTGCATCGATGGTGGAAGCTATGGACGAAAGCCTGGGAAGGGTTATCAATAAACTGAAAGAGCTGGGCATTGAAGAAAACACCATCATCATTTTTTGTTCAGATAATGGCGGGATGTCCGTCGGTAATTTTGGAAGACCCAGCAAGAAACTTCCTGAAGATCTCGACAGGAGTTACTCGACCTCGAACCTTCCATTGCGGGGTGCCAAGGGCTGGTTGTATGAAGGAGGTATTCGCGTTCCGGTCATTGTGAAATGGGCGGGGGTGAAAAACCCGGGTTCAGAATGTGATGTACCCACCATCAGCACGGACTTTTATCCGTCCATCCTGGAAATGCTGGGACTGCAGCCGTTACCCCGCCAACACGTGGATGGAAAAAGTATTGTCCCGCTGCTGAAAGGCGGGAAGAAGATCGACCGGGACGCCATTTACTGGCACTTCCCGCACTACAGCAATCATGGAATGCAAAGTCCGGGCGGTGCCGTGCGGTATAAAAATTTCAAGTTGATCGAATATTACGAGAACGGTACGGTGCAATTATTCGACCTGGACAAAGACATTGGCGAGTTACACGATCTCGCCAAAGAACATCCTGCAAAGGTTAACGAACTGCGGAATATGCTCCACCGGTGGAGAGAAAGTGTCGGTGCGAAGATGATGGAACCAAATCCTGAGTATGTAGCAGGCAGGGAGCCGTGGAAGGGATTCACCTACGACATTCCGCCCGGGGCAAAAAGTGGAAACCACTAAACCGAAAAATAAATGTTCATCGTTGAAGATTATTCTGTCGCTGTAATTTTTTGTATCATCACCATGCTTTGCTGGGGCTCATGGGGCAACACCCAAAAACTTGCAGGCAAAACATGGCGTTATGAGCTGTTCTATTGGGATTACGTGACCGGTATCCTTTTGCTGTCGCTGATATCCGCTTTCACTCTTGGCAGTTTTGGAGAGAACGGCCGCAGTTTCATGGAAGATCTCAGACAGGCCGATGCCGGCAATATCGGCAGCGCTTTTTTCGGGGGAATTATTTTCAATGCTGCCAACATATTGCTGTCGACAGCCATCGCGATCGCGGGGATGTCGGTTGCTTTTCCGGTAGGGATAGGGATTGCGCTCGTTCTTGGCGTAATTGTAAATTATGCGGGTTCACAAAAAGGCGACCCGGTGTTGTTGTTCCTCGGTGTGGGACTGATCACGGTGGCCATCATCGTGAATGCCATCGCCTACAAAAGGACCTCCGCCGGAACGAACCAAAAAGTTTCCACTAAAGGATTGCTTGTGTCGATACTGGCAGGCGTGCTCATGTCTTTTTTCTACAGGTTCATTGCATCGGCCATGGATCTTGAAAATTTCAAAAGTCCTGCACCGGGATTGATGACCCCTTACACGGCCGTTTTTATTTTTTCATTGGGTATTTTTGCAAGTAATTTTATTTTCAATACGATCCTGCTTAAGAAACCCATCAGTGGAGAACCGGCAAGCTACCGGGAGTATTTCAACGGAAGTTTTGCGACCCATCTTGTAGGAATTCTCGGCGGGCTCATTTGGGGAATCGGGAATTCATTTAATCTTATCGCCGCCGGGAAAGCCGGTGCTGCCGTTTCTTACGGGCTCGGACAAGGTGCCACGCTAGTCGCTGCATTGTGGGGGGTATTCATATGGAAAGAATTCAAAAATGCGCCGAAAGGTGTTTCCACACTCCTCGGCATCATGCTCATCTTATTCCTGGCCGGCATTATTTCCATAATATTTGCGGGGCAATAAGCGTTGCGCGATTGTCCTTGCTGAATGCTCTTTTAAATTTTCTACGTTCATTCCCTTAAGGCCGGGTGGGATCGCCCGACGGAGGGACTCGCACACAGATTGCTTACAACTTTGCCCTTGTGATCCGGCAGGGACATTCGTGCGTATACCGTATACCCCCTGCTATCGGCCACAACTTCACTG
>DATBVZ010000701.1:0-4714 GCA_036515095.1 Cyclobacteriaceae bacterium
CAAGACCATTGTCCAAACCGGTGACGCATGACAACATATCAAAATAGCAGGACGGATCGCTCTGGAGGAGGCTGCAAACAGCGGGTATGTCTTCATCTGAAACAATTATGGTCTTCGGGGTTGTGGCGTCGTCCCTGCGGGCTTCAACCTTACAGACTGCATTTACAACCGAGAAGAAATGATCGTGATCACGCATTGGATTTCTCTTTCTGCACTATTTTTTGGAGTGCCGCAGGCGCCATGAGACTCTCACTGCGGATCTTTTCCTGTAATTTCAGAAAACCACCGATGAGCGCTTCGGGTCTTGGCGGACAGCCCGGCACATATACGTCAACCGGGATAATCCGGTCCACACCCTTTACCACATGGTATCCATGCTGCCAATAGGGGCCGCCACAGTTCGAGCACGACCCCATGGAAATTACGTACCGCGGCTCTGCCATCTGCTCGTACAGGCGACGAATCCGGTCAGCCATTTTAAAGGTAACCGTGCCAGCAACGATCATTACATCCGCCTGCCTCGGGGAAGCCCGGGGGGCCATGCCGAATCTATCCATGTCATACACGGTTGTGCCGGTAACCATAAATTCGAATGCGCAGCAGGCGATGCCGAAGGTCATCGGGAACATCGACGAAAGCCTCGCCCAATTGATAAGATCGTCCAGCCTGGTGATGATCACCCCGCCATGTTCAAACTGTTTGTCCAGGAGTCCCTTCATTGCTACGTTTTGCGAATGATTTGCACAAGTACACGCTAAAAATACAGGGTGGTTTGCCGGTGTGCCCGGCGCCGTTCATCATCTGAATTTGTCGTACATTTCTTTCGGTACCGGTGATTTGTATTCGGTTGTTTTAGGATTTGGTTTAACCCAGTCCAGGTATCCGTTCACCCACGCGTAGGCAAGCCCCAGGGCCAGCACCAGAACAAAGAGGGTCATTTCAATCAGCGTGACCCACCCCCACAGCCCGTTGGTTGCTTCAATCAGTGACGCCCTGCTAAAGACGGTGGCCCATGGGAAAAGAATCACCAGTTCCACCTCAAAAAGGAGGAAGATGAGCGCAACGATATAAAATCTCATGTTGAACTGCCCCCATGCGGCGCCCACCGGTTCCTCTCCGCTTTCATACGTGGCCAGTTTCTCCGGATTAGGGCGATGCGGGCGTATCAGGCGGGCTACCAACAGGGAAACGACAATAAAGAGTGCCCCGCCTGTAATAAACAGCAACACTTCTGCAAACCCGGTAAAATACCCCCTTTGATCCACTCACAAATATACGAACATGCACTGTTGAAACCAGTGGTGCACAGCTTAAGACACGGGCATTTTAGCGGTTTAATTTTTGGGAAGGTAAGGAAGCAATACGTTTTGCCATATTTTGTATCCCGCTGCATTCATATGCAGGTTGTCCTCAAGAAAGATGTTGTTCAAGACCTTTCCATCACTGCCGAGCGAGGCCGACCACACGTCGGCGAATTCGGTATCAGGTTCGTCCGACGCGTACTTTTTGAGCTTGTCATTCACCTCTTCGTATTTTGTCCGGAGATCCCATCGGGCAATGCTTGGCTTTGGCGAGATAAAAACAACGGGTGTTTTACCCGCCGCGCGCCTGATCAGATTCCGAAGCGTTTTTGCATTCTCCAGGACCTTGTCTGGCGACTCTCCTTTGGCTATGTCATTGTCACCCTCGTAGACAACTATCATGGAAGGCTTGTAGGGGAAGATCACACGCTCGGCATAATAAATGAGATCGGTAAAATCCGAACCTCCAAAACCCCTGTTAAGTACCCGATGCCCCGGGAAATAATCGGCAAGGTCCTTCCACATGGCTATGGAGGAACTACCGACGAACAGGATTGCGCCGGAAGCAGGCGGCTTCTCCTGATCCTGCTGCTCGAATTTTTTTATTGTGTCCTCCCATCGATCAGGACCCTGATCCTGCGCCGGAGCACTGAGGCCGGCTATCATCAGTATGATGAGGATGATCACTGGTTTTCCATACATCTTCCTGGTCAGGTGTCTCATAATCTGCTTCTCCGGGTTTTGTTTAAAAATGGACCCCGGCTATCCGTCCGGGTAAGTTCCGGGCGGACTCCTGCCAGGGAGTTTGTAACGGACATGCGAGTATAACTTTTTACAGCATTTTATGCACTTCAATTGCTGCAAAAGGTGCAGGGGGCATCCAGGACAGCAAGAGAACAGCTATCCGATCGAAATGGAATGAAGGTATGTGCTGATGGTCCGCAGTACTTCGGGCCATTTTTTTTGAACGTCCTTGTAAAGGTCTTCCCAATCGGGAGTTGTCTGGTAGCCGGATTGAACGACAGTCAACCGTGTGGTATGGTCTTCCTGCGGCGTAGTGAGCACAAGAAGTTCCATCGGACCCAAAACGGGCCTTTGGCTGCTGACATACACCATGTTGCCTATTTTGAGCTGGCATGCCGGCAGGTATTCGGCTATCACGCCTGAGGTTACGTACTCAATTGAACCGGATTCATTGCGCCATACCAGCGTATACAGACCGCCCTTTCTGGGTTCAATAAGTGAGTGTTCGACTCCCCACCACGCCTTGAGGTGTTCCTGCTTTAAGAAAACATCCAACACCTCCTGAGGGGACATGGGAACATCAACCGACGCTTCTACTGCTCTCATGGTACTGTATTCCGGAACGGGGCTACCAGTTACTATACTGCAATCCGGTGCAAAAGGTTGCTTACTTCCAGCCTCCAATGATCAGACCCATTATGGTTAAGGCAACTACGCTGTAGCCGGCATTGATCAGAAACAGTTTGAATGACCGGCGCTCAAAGAGGTAGTGCGTGCCGATGAACATGGCAACCCATCCAAATCCGGCAAGAAATCCGTAGAGGGCGCCCATACCCGGATCGGTTTCCGGTCCCAGAAACATGGCCAGGTTTATCGCAGCCACCAATCCCAGCAAAAAGGCAATTCCGAATATTTTAGCCATGTTGCCCTTCTTTAAATCCTCCTCGCTGAATCCGTTTTCACGCATCCATGCTTTCCCAAAAACAGCGGGAGAATACCATATTCCACCAATAAGAAATGTGGAAAGGGCAGATGCAATAATTGCCCAATAGTTAAGTGCTGGTGTTTCCATGTTCTGAAGGTTTAGCTTGGTCAGGCTGTTGGCCCCGATTTTTTAGGTTTACCCCTTAATTTATCAACTTTACCGGCTCATCCATCATCTACAATCCCGGAGCGGAATGGATACAGCCCCAAGCGGAATAAAACGGCATCAAACAAACGATGGGACAGTCCTACGACTGAACGATACCCTTATGCGGGTCATCGGTATCCCCTTCTTTGGAATCATCATACCCAATATTTCCGGACTGTTTGGCGACCTCTCTGTTCATGACCTGAATTACTGGCTTGGCTATCCCTACTTTGTCCTGTTGTCCGCTGCGATCTGGCAGGGGAACCGCTACCTGATGTTCCGTACGCGTCGCCGGTTCACGTGGTTCGACAGGCCCATTGAAAAACTTATCCTCCTTGTATTCAACAACGTGTTCTATACTTCGCCGCTTACCATTGCATGGCTCTGCATCTGGTACCGGTGGGCAGGATTCCCGATGATCGAATGGGGTATCATCTTCACAGTGACCCTGATCAATGTTATCTGCGTTCTCTTTATCATGCATATATACGAAACCGTGTTCATGATGAAGGAACAGCACAACGAACAGGTCGAAAATGAAAAACTCGCCACGGCAAAAGTCCAGGCTGAATTGGAGGCCCTGAAGAATCAGATCGACCCCCATTTTATGTTCAATTCGCTGAACAGCCTCTCCTTCCTGATTACGACCGATCCGCAAAAAGCATTGCGATTCACCGAGAACCTGGCCGAGATATACCGTTATATTCTCAGCCAGAAAGATCAAAGTCTTGTGCTTCTTGAAGACGAATTGATCTTTATGGAAAAATACACGGATCTGCTTGCGCTTCGTTTCGGAAAAGCCCTCGGCTTAAGAAAGCATTTCAACGGCATAGGTATAAATGAGTTCCTGATTCCGCCAATTTCGGTCTTCCTTGCCATGGAAAATGTGGTAAAGCACAACGAGATTTCGCATGAAGCACCCTTATGGGTTGATCTTACACTGGATGGCAGTTTGCTCACCATATCCAACAGGATCCGGCGGAAGAAGAACATCGTGCATTCACCCCGAATAGGCCTGAAGAACCTGGATGAACGTTTCCGTATCATTACGGGGACAGGTATTACCACAGAAATCAATGATGAATGCTTCAAAGTACACCTTCCCCTGACGCCCTTGAAAATCTGAAGCCCTATCTTTGGTTTATGAATGTGATCATTATTGAAGACGAGTTACTGGCCCGGCAAAAACTGGAGGCCATGCTTCAGCGGATTGATCCCGGTATCCGGATCCTGGCCAATCTGGCGAGTGTCAAGGAAACCATTCAATGGCTGTACCGGAATCCAGGCCCCGACCTCGCCTTTGTGGACATTCAACTGGCCGACGATCATTCTTTCGAGATCTTCCGGCAATACCCGGTTGACTTCCCGGTCATCTTTACAACTGCCTTTGATAAGTACCTGCTGGAATCGCTGGAGTATAACACGATCGACTACCTGCTTAAGCCGATAACCGAGGAGAAACTCCAGCGGGCTCTGAACAAAGTCAGGAAGCTGGAGCATCACTTTCTCCAGGGAAACATAATGAAACTGATCCAGG
>DATBVZ010000702.1:0-2658 GCA_036515095.1 Cyclobacteriaceae bacterium
CAAACACCACAAAAAAAGCCACTATCCTCATAGTGGCTTTTCCAATATCATTAATCTCCGTTCCTACACCTTGATCTCTACGTCAACCCCACTGGGTAACTCCAGCTTCATCAACGCATCGACGGTCTTCGCACTGTTGGAGTAAATGTCAACCAGTCGTTTATACGTGCACAACTGGAATTGCTCCCGCGATTTCTTGTTAACGTGCGGCGAGCGCAACACGGTAAATTTTTCTTTTTCGGTGGGAAGCGGGATAGGACCGCTCACCACAGCACCGGTTGCCTTTACTGCCCTGACGATCTTTTCGGAAGACTTGTCTACCAGGTTGTGGTCGTAGGACTTGAGTTTAATTCTGATTTTTTGGTTCATATCGTTAATAAGGAAGTCGCCTTTTTCCTTTTGGTTTACTTGGCTACCGCAGTGCCTTTTACTTCCTCAATTACTTTCTCTGCCAGATTCTTCGGAACCGGAGCATAGTGCGAGAATGTAAGCGAAGCCGAGGCCCTGCCTGATGTGATGGTCCTGAGGTCCGTAACGTATCCGAACAATTCTGCAAGCGGTACGTCGGCCTTGATCACCTGGGCACCCGAACGGGAATCAATTCCTTTCATGATGCCTCTTCTACGGTTAAGATCGCCGGTAACGGAACCCGTATATTCGTCGGGAGAAACTACCTCAACGGCCATTACAGGTTCCAGCAAGTGCGGACTGCATTTTTTGGCCGCATCTTTGAATCCAATTCTTCCTGCCAGCTCAAATGACAACGAATCCGAATCCACGTCGTGGTATGATCCATGGAACAGTCTCACCTGCATGGAATCGATCGGATAACCCGCCAGCGGTCCGTTGACCATGGCCTGCTCAAATCCTTTCTGCACCGATGGAATAAATTCCCGGGGAATAACGCCACCGACGATATCGTTAATAAATTCAAGGCCTTCCTTGCCATCCGTGCGCGGTCCGATCTCAAATACGATGTCCGCGAACTTACCACGACCACCGGTTTGTTTCTTGTATACTTCCTTATGCTCAACGGATGTCGTAAGCGCTTCCTTGTACGCAACCTGGGGCGCGCCCTGGTTGATCTCAACCTTGAATTCACGTTTCAGCCGATCGATGATGATCTCCAGGTGAAGCTCACCCATTCCCCTGAGGATGGTCTGGCCTGTTTCCTGATCCGTATGCACCCGCAGCGTGGGATCTTCTTCCACCAGTTTGGAGATAGCCATCCCCAGCTTGTCGACATCTGCCTGTTTCTTCGGCTCAATCGCGTAACCGATAACGGGCTCGGGGAAGACCATCGACTCCAGCACAACCTTGCGTTTTTCATCGCAAAGGGTGTCGCCGGTTTTGATATCCTTGAATCCAACCACAGCCCCGATGTCGCCCGCATGAAGCCGTTCGATCTGGTTTTGCTTGTTGGCATGCATCTGGAACACCCTTGATATGCGTTCTTTGTGACCCGAACGCGTATTGTAAACGTACGATCCGGATTCCAGCATTCCTGCATACGACCGGATAAAGCAAAGTCGTCCTACAAAAGGATCCGTAGCGATCTTAAAAGCCAGTGCCACAAAAGGTTCTTTCTCACTGGGCTTGATAATAACATCCTCCTCGGTATCGGGATTCTTTCCGACAATATTGTCCTTGTCCATTGGCGAAGGCAACACCTCCATCACAATATCCAGCATCGTCTGTACACCCTTGTTCTTGAATGAGGATCCGCAGAGCATGGGGACGATCTTCATATTGATGGTAGCCTGACGCAGCGCAGCAAGAATTTCTGTTTCTGAAATAGAGCTGGGATCGTCGAAGTATTTCTCCATCAGCGATTCGTCAAATTCCGCAACGGCTTCGAGGAGCTTTTCGCGGTATTCTTTGGCTTCTTCCACCATGTCATCCGGGACGGGCACTTCGGTGAAGGTCATTCCCCTGTCTTCCTCATTCCAGATTATCCCGCGGTTGTTGATCAGGTCGACAACACCTTTAAAGTGCTCTTCCGTACCAATGGGGAGTTGAAGCGGCACCGCATTGCTTCCCAGCCGTTCCTTCACCTGCTTGCACACGTTAAGGAAATCTGCGCCGGCGCGGTCCATCTTATTGACGAACCCGATTCGCGCAACCTTGTAATTATCAGCCAGGCGCCAGTTCGTTTCGGACTGCGGTTCAACTCCATCCACCGCGCTGAAAAGGAATACCAGACCATCAAGTACCCTCAGCGACCGGTTCACTTCCACAGTGAAGTCAACGTGACCGGGGGTATCAATAATGTTTACGTGATATTTGTTGCCACGGTAATTCCAGAATACGGTGGTGGCGGCAGAGGTAATGGTAATTCCGCGTTCCTGCTCCTGTTCCATCCAGTCCATCGTAGCAGCTCCATCGTGCACTTCACCGATCTTGTGACTGACTCCGGCGTAATACAGGATACGTTCCGTAGTCGTCGTTTTACCGGCGTCAATGTGAGCGGCAATACCGATATTCCGGGTAAATGTTAAGTCCCTTGCCATTTATCCACCTGAAAATTAGAATCTGAAATGTGAAAAAGCCTTGTTTGCCTCGGCCATCCTGTGCGTATCGTCCTTCTTTTTGATGGCAGCGCCCTCGCCTTTGGAGGCGGCGATGATTTCGGCGGCAAGTTTGTCCATCATGGTCTTC
>DATBVZ010000703.1:0-5656 GCA_036515095.1 Cyclobacteriaceae bacterium
CCGGCTCGTCCAGATGCTGGATCATGAATATCCCCTGCTCCGCGAAAGACTTCCTCACCGGATAGCGGACACCCGGTTTTTCTCTTTTGCGGATACTGTAGAAACAATCAACTACGAGCAAACCAATCAGGGGCACGGGTGGATGGGCCTCCGTTTTCAATTGAGACCGGAGAGTGAACCCAACGATTGCGTAATCCACGTGAAGATGCATGACAACGACCCCCTCTTGCAGCAGGTTGCCCTCGGCATTGTGGGCGTTAACATGATCTATGCGTGCACGCACCTGAGAGACGCGGAGCAGATCGTACTTTCCCTTATCGATGGTCTTACCATCCGTCGTATCGAGATCGATACCTTCCGCATCACCGGGCCTGATTTCAAGGCCGTGGACAACCGGCTCATGGCGCTCAAACTGGTGAAAAACGGCCTGACAAAAGCGGCTATGTTCGGTCCGGACGGAAGCGTCATGCAGCCTTCCGAATACCTGTACAAGAAGAACGTACTGGTCTTGCGTGGCCGTTTCCGGCCGGTCACTCACGTAAATGTGGATATGCTCTTCACATCCCGCCGACACTTTAAGCGTGAAGCAGATGTTGACCGTTCGAAAATTGTCATGCTGGCCGAGTTGACACTGAATGACCTGAGCCAGGAAGGGACAATTGACGAAAAGGATTTTCTCTACCGTGCCGACATCATCTGCTCATTGGGTCAGAACGCGCTCATATCGAATTATTTTGAGTACTACCGGCTGGTTGCGTACTTGTCGCGTATCACCAAAGGGAAGAAAATAGGAATAACAATGGGCATTTATGCCCTGCAAAAAATATTTGAGGAGAAAACATATGAGAACCTGCGCGGCGGAATCATAGAGTGTTTTGCTCATTTGTTCGGAGGAAATGTAAAACTATACATCTACCCGGCACTGAGAAAGGGAACCAATGAGCTCTTCACACTTAAAGACTTTGAAGCGGAATTGCCGGATAACCTGAAAAGCCTTTTCCGGTATCTCATGGAAAATGACAAGCTCGAAGACATCGCCGATGCCGACATCAGCAAACTCGATATTATCTCCGACAACGTACTCGCTATGATCAAGAAAGGCGAGCAGGGCTGGGAGCAGTATGTTCCGCACAAAGTCGAAGAAGCGATTAAAGCGCAAGGCTTGTTTGACTATCCCTATACCGGCATTCGCCCGGACAAGATCTCGATGGCGAGCTAGCCCTTCAGCTTCCCGAAGTATCGCATGGCTTCTCTCCTGGCCTTTGGTGCCAGGATGAGGCCGGAGACCATCGTAGGTACAGCCATCAGGGCGAATGAGGCATCAATAAGACTTATAATCGCATTTAATGATGCAACCGCGCCGACGATAATGCTGGCCAGATAGAAATAGTTATACCATTTTGCTCTGCCGGCTCCAATCAGAAATGCTGTGCTTTTTGATCCGTAATAATTGTACGAGAAAAGGGATGTGATCGCAAAAAAGAAAATGCACAGAAGCAGGACGTAATGCCCAAAACCGGGCAGGGCAGAATTGAATGCTGTTGCCGTCAGCGTGACGCCATTGTGGTCGGTTGTCTGCCATACTCCGGTCACGAGTATAGCCATGGCCGTACAGGTGCACGCCAACAGGGTGTCAATAACCGGCGTAAGCATTGCAACAAGCCCTTCCCGCACCGGCTCCACACTCCGGGAAGCTCCAAGGGCCATCGGAGCGGTGCCAATACCGGCTTCGTTGGAGAAAGAAGCCCTGCGCGCACCCAGAACAATCAGTCCGCCAAGCACTCCTCCCGTGATCGGGTCCGGCTCCCCGTTGTAATTGCCTGCGGTAAACGCATTTACAAAAATCATCCTAACGTACTTTGGCACCTGATCGTATTCGGTAATCAGAATGGCAACTACGGCGACAAAATAGAGGACGATCATTAACGGCACCATGCGTCCCGCCCAGTTTCCTATTCGCCGGATACCGCCGATAACCACGATACTGGTAATGACGGTGAGAATAATTCCGGTGTAGAGGTCGGTGTCCATGACCGTCAGTGGCCCCAGTCGGAGAGGCTGGCCGGTAATACCGGAGGGAGCGAGCAGGATATCGCGTATGGCCTGCGTGAGTTGATTGGCCTGGAACACCGGCAACGCGCCAAAGAGGCAACAAAAGCTGAAGAGGATGGCCAGGGGTCTCCACTTTTTGCCGAGGCCTTCGGTTATGACATACATCGGACCCCCCTGGATCTCGCCGTTAGAGTCCCTGCCGCGATACATGCTGGCAAGCAGGCAGGTAAAAAAATTTGTAGCCATGCCCACAACCGCGCTTACCCACATCCAGAATATCGCACCCGGTCCGCCAACGGCAATGGCTACGGCTACGCCGGCAATGTTTCCCATGCCTACCGTCGAGGCCAGTGCCGTTGACACCGCCTGGTATGGGGTCAGTTGTCCGGGTCCCGACAGGCTATACTTTCCGCGCAGGATCGTTACCGCGTGAAAGAAATACCGATAAGGCACGAATCCCGAATAGATGAGGAAGAACAGTCCGCCGCCCATCAGCAGGATCAGAAGCGGGAATCCCCACAGCCAATTCGAAAAATTAATAATGGCCTGTTCGATCAAGTGCCCGGGGGGTCTGGTGAGATTAACAAGATACGAGCAAATTCAAGAACTGTTGGTGCTGTTATAGAATTTTGTACGCAGACTCACGATATCAGGCGGAATCAAGCATCTCAGGAGATACGTACTGCATCATTTCGCCAATGCCTTTTTCGAGATTCTTCCAGGAATCAATTTTTAGTTTTATGGCAGCCATTCCTGCCGGTTGCATCACGCCGATCTCTGCCTCGGTCAGGTATTCCGCCAGGTATGAAATTTCAGGATTATGTCCCACGCACATAACACGGGTGTAGGCGTCATCCAATTGCGATATAAACTCAAAAAAAGTTCGTACCGATGCCTGTGAGAGTTCTTCATCGGGAATTATTTTTTCCACATCCAGTTTTATGGTGTCGCTGATCAGTTGTGCAGTTGTTCTTGCACGCACTGCATTGCTGCAGTAAATAACATCCGGCTGAATTTTTTCCCGGTGTAAGTAGGCACCGAGTCGAAATGTCTGCTTTGTCCCGACAGGTGTCAGTTCGCGATCCATATCCGCCTGACCAGCTTGTTTTTCAACACTTTGTGCGTGCCTCAACAGGTAAAGGAACTTCGGCATGTGCAGGGGCTTTCAGTTGTCGATCAAAGCGTAATAATAACGCCAATATTATCATTGAAATTTGATTATTTAAAAAATTCAGGATATTTGGGCGATTTGAAAGACGAATTGACATGGCAAAAAACCTGGTAATAGTAGAATCACCGGCTAAGGCGAAGACGATTGAGGGCTATTTGGGCAAAGAATTCAAGGTCGCGTCCAGTATGGGGCATGTGCGAGATTTGCCAAAAGGCGGTGACGCAATCGACATCGAAAACGGATATGAACCCACCTATGAAGTAAGTCCGGAGAAGAAGGACATCATCGTGCAGTTAAAGAAATTAGCCCGGGATGCTGAAATGGTTTACCTGGCATCGGACGATGACCGTGAAGGGGAAGCTATTTCATGGCATCTTAAAGAGGTCCTTGATCTGAACGACGCAAAGACACGACGCATTGTCTTTACGGAGATCACCAGAAAAGCAATTCTTAATGCGCTCGAAAGCCCGCGTGGTATCGATATCGACCTGGTCAACGCGCAACAGGCAAGACGTGTTCTCGACCGGCTTGTGGGTTACGAACTCTCACCCATACTTTGGAAAAAGATCAAGACAGGTCTTTCCGCCGGGCGTGTACAATCCGTAGCGGTGCGTTTGGTGGTAGACCGTGAACGTGAGATCAGCGAGTTCAATGTGAAATCCGCCTACCGGGTTACCGCCCTGTTTGATTTGGGAGACGGAAAACAGTTGTCTGCCGAGCTAGGGGAGCGGTTTGAGAAGGAGGAGGATGCGCTGTCATTCCTTGAATCCTGTAAGGGAGCAGAATTCAGCATCACCGACCTTCAAACCAAACCTTCAAAACGGTCACCGGCGCCACCCTTCACCACATCGACATTGCAACAGGAGGCATCCCGTAAACTTGGATTCTCCGTCATGCAAACGATGATGGTGGCGCAAAAACTATACGAAGCCGGCAAGATCAGTTATATGCGTACCGACTCCGTGAATCTTTCCGAAGAAGCAAGAAAAGACGCCATCAAAGAGATCGAGTCTTCCTATGGAAATAATTTCGTGCAACCGCGTCAGTATAAAACCAAATCCTCTTCTGCCCAGGAAGCGCACGAAGCCATTCGCCCCACCGATTTTTCAGTAACCAACCCTGGAATGGACCGCAATGCGCTGCGGCTGTATGAGTTGATATGGAAACGGGCAATAGCCTCTCAGATGGCTGATGCTGAACTGGAAAAGACAACAGCGACCATCGGGATTTCAACAAACGAAAGGACACTTACGGCAACCGGTGAGGTCGTGCGGTTTGAAGGTTTCCTGAAGGTGTATATGGAATCCGCAGACGAAGATGACGATGAAGAAAACGGCAAGGTTTTGCCACCGCTCGAGATAGGGCAGAACCTGGAATTGCAGGAAATGAAGGCCCGGCAGGTATTTAGCCGTCATCCGCCGCGATACACCGAAGCGAGCCTCGTCAAAAAGCTGGAAGAAATGGGGATAGGCCGCCCTTCTACCTACGCGCCAACCATCTCTACCATTCAGAAGCGCGGATATATTGTGAAGGAGAGCAGGGAGGGAACAGAGCGAACATACAACGTATTCACACTCACAAACGATGGGGTGGATCGTAAGCAGGCTTCCGAGATCACCGGGGCAGAAAAGAATAAGTTGTTCCCCACCAATACCGCAATGGTTGTGAATGACTTCCTGGTTGAACATTTCCCGGATGTGACCGACTACTCCTTCACTTCAGAGATTGAGCAGGAATTCGACGAGATCGCCAGCGGTAAACTGGAATGGAAGAAGATGATCAACGATTTTTATCGTCCCTTTCACAAGAAGGTAAGCAAGACGGAAAAAGTCGAGCGGTCATCCGTAGGTAAGAACCGCGAATTGGGGGTGGATCCCAAAACCGGAAAAAACGTATACGCCAAGCTGGGCAAGTTCGGCGCCTATGTTCAGATCGGGGAAAACCCCGATGACAACGGCAGTGAAAAACCCAAATTCGCAAGCTTGCGCCAGGGTCAGTTTATTGAGAACATAACCCTCGATGACGCGCTTGAGCTCTTCAAGCTTCCGCGTGAAGTTGGCGAACTGGAAGGCAAGCCGCTTACGATCAACATCGGCAGGTTTGGCCCGTATATATTGCATGACAAAAAATTTGTTTCGATTCCGAAGACCGATGATCCGTATACCATTCTCGCCGACCGTGCCATCGAACTTGTTCTGGCAAAACGGGAAGCCGATGCGAAAAAGACTATCAGGGAATTTGATGAAAATCCGGATATCAAGGTATTGAACGGAAGGTACGGACCCTACATCAAGGCCGGTAAAAAGAACGTTAAGATTCCGAAAGACAAGGTTCCGGCCGACCTGAGCCTTGAAGAATGCCTTGCCCTGGTCGAAGCCGCCCCCGAAAAGAAACCCCGCGGCGGGACCAGGAAAAAGAAAAGTTGACGCCCGC